>NZ_LWFX01001700.1:0-667 GCF_001635175.1 Alcanivorax sp. HI0083
GCCGCCAACCCCGGCCCCCATGGCAATACTCATGTCACCGAAATTGCGAAAATCAATCCAGCCGTTCTGTTTTTCCGGCTCATCTTCATCCCAAAGCCAGTCTGCTTGGGACACGGACGGGTACTCACCGGGCAACCAGCGCCTGCCCCGCTCCAGCACCACCACCTTGCTTCCCTTCTCAGCCAGGCGGCATGCCATCACAGCGCCCCCGAAGCCACTGCCGATGACCAGCACATCAACCTTTTCCATGTTGTCCCCAGTATTTTTCTGCTTTTCGTTATCAGCTATCCCAGCGTCCAACCGTCTTCCTACACTAATTTTTGCACTATAAATTTAAGCGCCAATCCTGTCCATTTACACCGCTTTCCAGTAACCTGACCACCATCTTCGCCGGCCCACAGCAGCACCCATGGAACAGATTGATTTCGTTACTATTGAAGAGAAAAAACGCCCCCGCAAGCGGGCTGCTGCCCCCAAAAAAGCGGCCAGCACTTCGCGGCAGGCAACGGCGCGGCAAGGTGCGGTTCGTGAAGGCTACCGGCGCCTCACCGCCGACATTCCCGCCGATTTGCACAAACGACTTAAAATGCAGGCGTTGATGGAAGACCGCTCTGTTACCGAGTTGATCGTGCAAGCGGCAGAGAGCTTTCTGCGTAACCGCGACTGA
>NZ_LWFX01001701.1:0-291 GCF_001635175.1 Alcanivorax sp. HI0083
CCGACCTTCCAGGCCGAGAACGGTCAAAATCTCCAAGACCCGCTATCCCGTCGATCGTAATGCCGCTCCTCTTAAGTGAACGGCATTACGGCAAAGCGCCGGGCTGAAGGCAGACCCCTTACGGGGTAACAACAAATGAACCAGAAGTGTCCTTACTTAGATCAGACGATTACCTGTCCGCTGGTTAACAAGATGCAGGTTCAGTTCCTGGACGCTGATGCCGAATTCGATGTCGTCATCATCGTTGAGATTGATGGTCTGGAAGGCGTCAAAATGTACCGGTGTGCCATG
>NZ_LWFX01001702.1:0-241 GCF_001635175.1 Alcanivorax sp. HI0083
CCCGGCAGCGTAACAAGGGTGACGTGAGGATGTGATCCCACTGATCCTCCACCTGAATGGCGTCACGCATTTGCTGCCAGCCCAATTCGCTCAGAGGGTCATCCTTGTGGCCCCGATACATCTGACCGCCAGCCGGTTCACCGTGGCGAATCAAGTCAAAAAAGGTGGTGCTCATTGGTATCTGTTCCCGCTAACGTAGGTCGTATTAGGCGTCGTCGTAATCCGACAATTTATCCGTTTT
>NZ_LWFX01001703.1:0-599 GCF_001635175.1 Alcanivorax sp. HI0083
GCGCCTTCCGGCACATTAAAAGCGCCCTCATCAGCGACTTGCGCCACCGCAGGCGGCGTTTGCTTGCGCGGGGAATACAGGCGAATAAAGTTATTGAAAGGCCCGTTCTTCAAGCGCCATTGCTGTTCCAGGTTCATCCCGGAACGATCCATCACATCCACATCGGCGCCTAACAACAACGCTTGATAACCCGGCGCGCGTACCGCAAGAATCCGGCCGATAGAATAGTGTAGCCAGCCCGCCTGCTGTTTCTCGTCAAGACGCTCGCCCCAGGGAGGATTACCCACCACAATGCCGTTGGCGACAAAGTCGCGTGGCCGCAGCGCCCCCAGCTCCCGGCGCTCAAAATGAATCGCATTGCGCACCCCGGCACGCTCGGCGTTCTGCAGTGCCAACGGCAGAGTCTTGCTATCGGCATCAAAGCCTTTCAATGACAACGCCGGCACTGGGCGATTCGCGCTCTCACCGGCTTCCTGCTGAGCATCCAGCCACAACTGGCGACGACAACCGCGCCAGTGCTGGAAACCATAGTGCTGGCGCTGGGCCCCTGCCGCGCGTCCGGCAGCCATCAAAGCGGCCTCAATCACCAGGGTGCCACT
>NZ_LWFX01001704.1:0-1111 GCF_001635175.1 Alcanivorax sp. HI0083
AAGACCATGATGACGCTGTTGCTCAGCTTCATTGTGGCGGTGGCTGCTTTCAATATCATTTCCAGCCAGGTGATGCTGGTGACTGAAAAGCGCGGCAACATCGCAGTGTTGCGCACGCTGGGGGCGTCACCGGGCACGATCATGCGCATTTTCATGGTTCAGGGCACCCTGATCGGGGTGGCGGGCACCTTGCTGGGGACCGTGCTTGGGGTGCTGTTGGCCACCAATGTGAGCAATATTGCCGAGTGGGTAGAGCGAACGTTTAACACCCGTTTGTTTGATGCCTATTTTGTGAATTATCTGCCGTCCGAGTTGCAGTGGTCCGATGTGGGCACCATTGTGGGGATCGCGCTGTTCATTAGCTTCTCTGCCACCCTGTATCCTTCCTGGCGCGCTAGCCGGGTACAACCTGCGGAGGCGCTGCGTTATGAATGATTCGACGCCTGTCCTGCATGCGCAAACGTTGGTGAAAGCCTACGAAGAGGGCAATAACGAACTGGAAGTGCTCAAGGGTGTGGACCTGACTGTGTACAAGGGCGATATCCTGGCGATTATCGGTGCGTCCGGTTCGGGGAAATCGACCTTGCTGAATCTGCTCGGCGGGCTGGACCACGCTACCCGTGGCTCGGTTTCTATCGCTGGCACTTCGCTGACAGCACTGAATGATCGGGAAACCGGGCGGCTGCGCAACCGTTACCTGGGGTTCGTTTACCAGTTTCACCATCTGTTGCCGGAATTTACCGCGCTGGAAAATGTGGCCATGCCGCTGTTGATCCGTGGCGAAAAGCCGGCGGATTGTCAGGCCCGGGCCGCCGCGATTCTGGAGCGGGTGGGGCTTGAGCATCGTCTCAAGCACAAGCCTTCCGCGCTGAGTGGCGGCGAGCGTCAGCGGGTGGCCATTGCCCGTGCGCTGGTGACCGAGCCGGCACTGGTAATGGCGGATGAGCCCACCGGGAATCTGGATGAGCGCACTGCTGCACAAGTGCAGGCGCTAATGATCGAGTTGAATGAGAATCTGGGTACGGCGTTCATGATCGTGACCCATGACCGGGAGTTTGCCTCCCGCTGCCCGCAGCAATATGAGCTGCACGATGGGTTACTGCGGCGGCTT
>NZ_LWFX01001705.1:0-864 GCF_001635175.1 Alcanivorax sp. HI0083
GAACAGGGTTTCCGGGTGCAGGTGGCCGTCAATTTCTTCGTCGCTGTCGTATTTGTATTCGTCCGGCAGCGTCAGCGGGATGCCGTGCGCGTGGCGGGCCGGGAAGCCGGCGATGTTGTGGCGGGTATTACGGAACATGACGCGGCCGGGGCCGGAGCGGTCCAGCAGTTCCGTGAGGATTGCATCGCGGTCCGCTTCGTCAATATTCATGTCCGGCAGCAGGGCAACGGCTTCTTTCTTCAGTGCTGCATCCCAGCTGGGTTCGTCATGCAAACGGCCAGCCAGCGCCGCCACATCCTGATAGTGCGCTTGCTCGTCCTTGAAGGCCTCCAGGCTGGGGTAGCGTTCCGGGTCGAGCAGACGCAAGCGAGCGTAATGGCTTTCCAGGCCCAATTGTTCGGGTGTTGCGGTGAGCAGCAACAGCCCACGGGCCTTTTGGGCAATGGTTTCCACTCGCTGGTAATCCTCACTGGCCTGGCCAGCGGACCACTCCAGGTGATGGGCTTCATCCACCACCAGTAGATCCCAGTCGGCGGCGGCTAGCTGCTCGATATCGCACTCACTGAGAAAGTCGGTGCTGCACAGAATCAGCTGCTCGCTGAGGAACGGGTTGTCGTCACCGGAGGCTGCGCGGACGGAATCTGAGTCGCCGGCAGTGTCTTCGTCCGGTGTGTTTTCCTCTTCAATGATTTGCGCGAGCATGTCCTTGATGCTGGTTTCCGGCTGCAGGGCGTTAAGGCGCTCGGCATCAAAGATAGAGAAGTGCAGGTTGAAGCGGCGCACCATTTCCACAAACCACTGGTGCACCAGTTGGGAAGGCACCACCACCAGTACCCGCTTGGCCCGGCCGGTGAGTAGTTGCTG
>NZ_LWFX01001706.1:0-485 GCF_001635175.1 Alcanivorax sp. HI0083
GTTGCCCGCTGCGGTCTTCAACTCCGCTACGCTGCATGATCAGCGGGCTGTGAATGGCCCCCGCCGCCAACACCACCAGGTCCGCATCCACCTGCATGTCTGCCACATGGGCGCCGCTGTCCGGGTCGGTCACGCGGGCTTCCACCCCGCTAGCCCGGCCGTTTCGGGTGCGCACTTTTACCACTTCCGTATCCGAGAATATCCGGGCGCCATACGCCGCCGCCCAGGGAAGATGGGTCACCAGGGAACTCATTTTCCGATCCGACGGGCAGCCCGCCAGACAATGCCCGGTGAGCGCGCATTGCTTCACATTGCGCTGCGCCGGTTTCCAGGAGAACTGCATTTTCTCGCAGCCCTGAATCACCTTGTGGGCGCAGGCATTGATTTCGTGGGCTTCGTTGATGTGAATCTGTAGCTGGTCGGCCACCGTATCCAGATACGGGCGAAACTTTTCCGCAGACAAATTATCCAGCCCGTACTTGGCA
>NZ_LWFX01001707.1:0-414 GCF_001635175.1 Alcanivorax sp. HI0083
GACGTGTCCACCCTGAAAGAGCTGGCGCGGCGTTGGAAGCCGGAAATCCTGCCGGGCTTCAGTAAAGAGAACAAGCATTTGGCGCTTGATGATATTCGCGAGTCCATCGCCGAGCTGGTGTATTACCGCGAGCATTTTATTAGCGCCTGACCGGCGCCGCTGGCACGCTTCACGCAACACGCGGACATGCAAAACAGGAAAGAAACGCAGGGTGAATAGGCGTGAGCCTGTCTTCGCCCTACGGGACCCTGGATCTGGAGCGCCTGTAGGAGATTCTATGTTGTCCACCCCAGTCTTCATGAGGCAGGGGCCGGCTGATAGTCGGTGCCATTTTTCATAAGCGCGAAGGCGATACGAACCAGTTTGCGCGCCAGGATGACTAACGCTTGGGTAGTTGCCAGCCCTCGATCCAGA
>NZ_LWFX01001708.1:0-10156 GCF_001635175.1 Alcanivorax sp. HI0083
CCCCTGCAGCGCCCGCCCCGCAATCACGCCGTAAATATGGTCACTCATGGCTGCCACTGCGCCACCGGCAATAAACAGCAACAGGCCGATCAACAACAACGGGCGACGCCCAAAACGGTCCGACAGCATGCCAAACGGAATCTGCAGCAATGCCTGCATCAGGCCATAGGCGCCAATGGCCGTACCGATCAAAAGCGGGGAAGCCCCTTCAAGCGCCTGCCCGTAGACTGCAAAAATCGGCAGGATCATGAACAAACCAAACATCCGCAACGCAAAAATCGTTGCCAGATAACCGGTGGTTTTCAGTTCTGTCCGCTGCAGGGCATGGGAAGATGATGCCGTCATGAACCGTTTTCGCTCCTAACCCGGAGTGGCCTCAGCACCGCAGCACATCGCTGCTGCAACCCCGGCCGATACAAAAGGGCACGCAGTGTAGCAGATTCCGGCTCCGCCAGAACCCGAACAGCACACCTGCAGCACTCAGCCTTTGATCGTGAAATCGGTAAAACTCGAGTGCATCAAATTGAACCCCCGCCAAAGCGGTGATAAATTGACAGGCTGATCAGTTTTTTTTCTTAGGTGTTTGCCTGAGCAATCACGGACGGGGCCAATGAATAGCCAAGAACATACCCAGCAAGTTTACGTGGTCGGCAGCCAACAGCTGCAAAACGCTCTGCTTACAGAGTTTCTCGTCAAGGAAGACGTGGCAGCCAAGAGCATTCCCACCGCCCTGGATATCACCACCGAGATTCTGCGTGAACAGAACCAGAACCTGTTTCTGGTGGACTATCACTCCGTAGACGTGAACGAAGTCATCGCTCACTTGCTGGAAGCCGACCAGGAAGTGGAAAGCGATGTCCTGATCGCCGTGTTCAACGTGGACAGCGATGAGTCACTATCCAAACTGGCCGGGCTCCCCATGGTCAACGGCGGCTTCCAGCACGATTGCCCCCAGGCCCTGCTCAGCAAAGGCATCAAGGCCATTTTCGATGGTGAGCTGTGGTTCCCGCGCGCCGTCCTGCAGACCTACCTGATGAAGAGCCGGACCTTCAACAAGACGTTCTCGCGTAGCGAAGTCAGCCTGACAGACCGGGAAGTGGAAGTGCTGAAAGTGATGGCCACCGGCGCCAAGAACTCGGAAATCGCCAGCAGCCTGAATCTGAGCCCGCACACCATCAAGACCCACATCTACAACATCTTCAAAAAGATCAACGCCTCCAACCGCCTGCAAGCGGTGAACTGGGCCCAGGAAAACCTGTAACCACGCCTGACGCAAGACGCCAAATGCCTGACACCGGCTTTTCGCATCCTGCGTCTGGCGTCGGGCGTCCAGCGTCCCTTATACTGCCCTGTTCATTTTGACAGTACTCAGGGGCAGTAGATGGATACCATTCTGGTTCGTGGCGCACGCACCCATAACCTGAAGAACGTGGACCTGGATATTCCCCGGGACAAGCTGGTGGTGATTACCGGCCTGTCCGGCTCCGGCAAATCGTCCCTGGCGTTCGACACCCTGTACGCGGAAGGTCAGCGCCGCTATGTGGAATCGCTGTCCACCTACGCCCGCCAGTTCCTGTCGATGATGGAAAAGCCCGATGTGGACCACATCGAAGGGCTGAGCCCGGCGATTTCCATTGAACAGAAGTCCACCAGCCACAACCCGCGCTCCACCGTGGGCACCATCACCGAAATCTACGACTATCTTCGCCTGTTGTTCGCCCGGGTCGGCGAGCCACGCTGCCCCGAGCATGATGCCCCGCTGGCCGCGCAAACCATCAGCCAGATGGTGGACCAGGTGCTGGCCATGGAGGAAGGCAGCAAGCTGATGCTGCTGGCACCGGTGATCCGCGAAAAGAAAGGCGAGCACGTTCACCTGTTCGAGGAGTTGCGCGCCCAGGGTTTTATCCGGGTACGCATTGATGGCCGCATCTACGACATGGACGACACTCCTGACCTGGACAAGAACAAGAAGCACACCATCGAAGTGGTGGTGGATCGCTTCAAGGTACGCGACGACCTGCAGAACCGCCTGGCGGAATCCTTCGAGACCGCCCTGAATCTGGCCGACGACATTGCCGTGATCGCGCCCATGGACGGCGACGGCGAGGAAACCACCTTCTCTGCCAAATTCGCCTGCCCCACCTGCGGTTATTCAATCCCGGAGCTGGAACCGCGCCTGTTTTCGTTCAATAACCCGGCCGGTGCCTGCCCCAGCTGTGACGGCCTGGGCATGAAACAGTTCTTCGATGAAGACAAGGTCATCAACTCTGACGAGCTGTCTCTCTCCGAGGGTGCCATCCGGGGCTGGGACCGACGCAACGTGTACTATTTCCAGATGCTCAACTCCCTGTCCCAGAGCATTGGCTTCGACATGGATGCGGCCTTCAAGGACCTGCCCAAAGAGGTTCGCAAGAAAGTACTGCACGGCACCGGCAAGGAAAGCATCGAGTTTCGTTACCTGAACGACCGTGGCGATATCATCAAGCGCAACCACCCTTTCGAAGGCATCATTCCCAACATGGAGCGCCGTTACCGGGAAACCGAATCCGATGCGGTACGCGAAGACCTGCTCAGCTACATGTCGACCTCCAGCTGCCCCAGCTGCAACGGCTCGCGCCTGCGTGAAGCCGCCCGTCATGTCTTTATTGAACAAACCACTTTACCCGAAGTAGTACGCTTGGCGGTGGGCAAGGCCCACGCCTACTTCAGCGCGCTCACGCTGCCCGGCAGCAGAGGCGAAATCGCCGACAAGATTCTCAAGGAAATCCGCGATCGCCTGCAGTTTCTGGTTAACGTGGGGCTGGAATATTTGACGCTGGAGCGCAGTGCAGAAACCCTTTCTGGTGGTGAGGCCCAGCGCATTCGTCTGGCCAGCCAGATCGGCGCCGGCCTGGTGGGCGTGATGTATGTGCTGGATGAGCCCTCCATCGGCCTGCATCAGCGTGACAACGAACGCCTGCTCAGCACTCTCACCCGCCTGCGGGACCTGGGCAATACGGTGCTCGTGGTGGAGCACGATGAAGACGCTATTCGTCTGGCTGACCACGTCATTGATATCGGTCCCGGGGCCGGTGTCCACGGC
Organism: Alcanivorax sp. HI0083; assembly: GCF_001635175.1. Classification (NCBI taxonomy): domain Bacteria; kingdom Pseudomonadati; phylum Pseudomonadota; class Gammaproteobacteria; order Oceanospirillales; family Alcanivoracaceae; genus Alcanivorax; species Alcanivorax sp. HI0083. Next base: position 3,083 of record NZ_LWFX01001708.1, read on the forward strand.
GGCGAGGTTATCGCCCAGGGCAGCGCCCAGGACGTGGCGGACAACCCTGCGTCACTCACCGGTGACTACCTGTCCGGCCGTAAACAAATCGCCATTCCCGCTCAGCACCGGCAGCATGATGACGATCGCTGGCTGACCTTGCACGGCGCCACCGGCAACAATCTGAAAGGACATCCCCTGAACATTCCGGTAGGCCTGCTGACCTGCATCACCGGCGTGTCCGGCTCCGGCAAGTCCACGCTGATCAACAGCACCCTGTACCCGCTGGCGGCTACCAAACTCAACAAGGCCACCACCCTGACCGCGTCTCCCCATGAGTCCATTGAAGGCCTGGAGCATTTCGACAAGGTAGTGGACATTGACCAGAGCCCCATCGGTCGCACTCCCCGCTCCAACCCGGCCACCTACACCGGCATTTTCACCCCGGTGCGGGAACTGTTCGCAGGCACCCAGGAAGCCCGCGCCCGCGGCTACAAACCCGGCCGCTTCAGCTTCAATGTGAAAGGCGGCCGCTGCGAGGCCTGCCAGGGTGACGGGGTCATCAAGGTAGAAATGCACTTTCTGCCCGACATCTATGTTCCCTGTGAAGTCTGTGAAGGAAGACGCTACAACCGGGAAACCCTGGAAATCACCTACAAGGGGAAAAATATCTTCGAAGTGCTCGACCTGACCATCGAAGATGCCCGCGAGTTTTTCGATGCCGTACCGTCGCTGGCACGCAAACTCCAGACCCTCATGGATGTGGGCCTCAGCTATGTGAAACTCGGCCAGGCAGCCACCACGCTATCCGGCGGCGAAGCCCAGCGGGTCAAACTGGCCAAGGAATTGTCCCGTCGGGATACCGGCAACACCTTGTACATCCTCGACGAGCCCACCACCGGCCTGCACTTCCATGACATCCAGCTCCTGCTGGACGTACTCAATCGCCTGGCAGACCACGGCAACTCCGTAGTGGTGATCGAACACAACCTGGATGTAATCAAGACCGCTGACTGGATCGTGGATCTGGGTCCCGAGGGCGGCGATGGCGGCGGTGAGATCATCGCCGAAGGCACCCCGGAAGAGGTCGCCAAGGTGAAAGGCAGCCATACCGGACGTTTTCTTAAACCCATGCTTGGATAACGCAGCGCCCCGGATACCGGCACGGGGCGGCAAGGCTGCCAAGCCCCTGTCCGCCTCTTTCTTAAAGGGCCATCGCAGGAGTTTCGCCGTGACGAACAGCACATTTCCACGCCCTGTCACGCAGCCGCAGCCTGCCCCCCACCAGCCCGTCATATTTGGCTTTCAGACTCACCCTCAGTCACCAACATGGAGGCGAGTCATGAAACGATTTGACGCATTGAAAGGCTGCATCGCAGCACTGGCCATGGGCGCCGCCGCTGTAGCCTGTGCCGCTCAGGCACCGGATCACAACACACCAGGTGACGCCAATCGCAAAGCGCCGCACCACGCCGCGGCCCACAGCAGTAGCGTATCGCTGGGCCCCCGCCCCTATTACCTTGTCTCTGATATGGATGCCGGGCCTGCCAAAGAAGCCCTGCAGGCCTGCGCCGCGGAGCGCCACCCGCAGCGACGAAGCGACTTTTCCATCGGCCACCGCGGTGCGCCGCTGCAATTCCCGGAACACACTGAAGAATCCTACCGTGCAGCCGCGCGTATGGGCGCTGGCATTGTGGAATGTGATGTCACCTTTACCAAAGACCGGCAGCTGGTTTGCCGTCATTCACAGTGCGATCTCCATACCACCACCAACATCCTGGAAACCGAACTGGCCAGCCAGTGCAGTGAACCGTTCAGCCCCTTTGATGGCACCCACGCCGCCAGTGCGAAATGCTGTACCAGTGACATCACCCTGGCCCAATTCAAAACCCTGAAAGGAAAGATGGATGGTGCCAACCCTCAAGCCACCACCGTTGACGAGTACCTGAATGGCACCCCCGACTGGCGCACCGAACTCTACAGCCAGCGAGGCACCCTGCTCAGCCACAGGGAAAGCATCGCCCTGTTCCGCCAGCTGGGAGTCAAGATGACCCCGGAACTGAAGGCCCCGCAAGTCCCCATGCCCTATCAGGGCGATTACAACCAGCAGGACTATGCACGGCAAATGATCCGTGACTACCAAGAGGCCGGCGTCAGCCCTCACCGCGTCTATCCACAATCATTCAATCTGGAGGATGTTCTCTACTGGTTATCGGCCACACCGGCCTTTGGCCGCCAGGCGGTCTACCTGGACGGCCGTGACAGCAGCGGACTGGACCCGCAAAATCCCGGGACCTGGCAACCCGACATGGCCACACTGAAAGGCTACGGGGTCAACATCATCGCCCCGCCGCTATGGATGCTTGTCACCACCGACACCCAAAACCGTATCGTACCCAGCCTCTATGCCCGCTCCGCGCAACAGGCAGGCCTGGAGATGATTGCCTGGTCCCTGGAACGCTCCGGGCCACTGGCCAACGGCGGAGGCTGGTACTATCAGAGCATCCCTTCTGCCACTAATAACGACGGCGATACCCTAGCGCTACTGGATGTACTGGCTCGTCAGGTGGGCGTCATCGGCGTGTTCTCCGACTGGCCAGCCACCACCACTTTTTATGCCAACTGCCTGCGGCAACACCGCTCGGCCCACCCGCACGCACAACAATAGCGCAGTTGCACCACACTTTACCCTGCGCCGCCCTGTAGCGGGGCTCCGGCCCCTCAGGCAGCCCTGAATTGGTGGCACGCTTTCTGCTTTGTACCACTCTACACACAGGCCGAGGAGTACGAGTATGGAATCCACCCCGGACCACCGTTGGCTGATGCAGTACAACATCGTTAACCTGGTCAACCAGTGTCGGCGCTTGATCCGCGCCGAGTTCGACGAAAGCCTTTCTCTTACGGACCCCCAACTGCGCTTCAAGCTGGCTCACTTTGCCGGCCATACCCGCTCCCAGGGTCTCCAACGGCTGTACGGCGAAATTCGGCTTGCACTACTCAACCTCGAAGGCGCCGACCCGGAACCACAGCTGCCGCCCGAACCAGCAGCACGACGCTACCGGGGACAAACGATCAGCCCAGCGCCCGAAACCCTCAGACAAACGCCCACACGCTCACGCTCGACACAAAAGGCCGTTATTTACCGGGGCAGGACGGTCGTACAAGGGTAGAAAGTAGAAAAAGCGTGGCGCAGCTTATTGTCAGGCGGAGAACTGAAAAATACTCAAATCCAGCGGCTGGCTCTCCCCCAGCCACATCACCAACTCCGTATGATCACGAAGATCGTTACCACTGAGGCCATGCACAAACACTGTTAAGCCGTTCCGGCTCGCCATTAACCAGGGAATCACCTCCCCTGCCAAACGGCGTGGGATAGTCAGCTGACAGCTCCAGCATGGGTGCGGCCCCACCGGCTTTCGATGCATATGGCCCATGGGCACAGAAAAGCGTTGGTGAGCAGCCTGGCAGAGAGCCGCCGCCTGGGAAAAGGTTTGTTCGTCGAAATAGACGTGTGCGTGAAAACCGTTGATCGCCATACGCTGTGCCCGTTAATGACAACTCCAGCATAGCCGATGCTTTCACACTTGCAACAGGCACAAAAAAACCGGGCACAGGACCCGGTTTTTCTGGAACGGTTAACGCTTACTCTTCGTCAGCGTCAGCCAGTTCAGGACGGTCAACCAGCTCAACATAGGCCATCGGTGCGTTATCACCCGCACGGAAACCCATCTTGAGAATGCGGATGTAGCCACCCGGACGCTCCTGGTAACGAGGACCCAGCTCGTTGAACAGCTTACCGACCATTTCCTTGGAACGGGTACGGTCGAAAGCCAGACGACGGTTAGCGACGGAGTCTTCCTTAGCCAGAGTGATCAGCGGCTCAGCCACACGACGCAGCTCTTTGGCTTTCGGCAGAGTGGTCTTGATCGCTTCGTGCTCGAGCAGAGACACAGCCATGTTACGGAACATGGCCTGACGATGAGAGCTGTTCCGATTCAGTTTTCTGCCGCTTTTGCGATGACGCATGATTCTGTTCCTATGTTCAGGGGCGCTTCACAGCGTCCACAACAACTAATTAGCGCAATTTGGTGTTCAGCCGGTCATCATCTCGCAGGCTGACCGGCGGCCAGTTCTCGAGACGCATGCCCAGCGACAGACCTTTAGAGGCCAGCACATCTTTGATCTCGGTCAGCGACTTCTTACCCAGGTTCGGGGTTTTCAGCAGCTCAACCTCGGTACGCTGTACCAGATCACCGATGTAGTAGATGTTTTCCGCTTTCAGACAGTTAGCGGAACGAACGGTCAGCTCAAGATCATCCACCGGACGCAGCAGGATAGGATCGATTTCCTCACGCTCCTGCTTCGGCTCAGGCTTGGCATCCTGCTCCAGGTCTACAAACACCGCAATCTGCTGCTGCAGAATCGTTGCTGCACGACGAATCGCTTCTTCCGGATCAATGGTTCCGTCTGTTTCCAGATCGATAACCAGTTTGTCCAGGTCAGTACGCTGCTCAACACGGGCCGCTTCAACCACGTAGGCCACGCGACGAACCGGGCTGTAGCTGGCATCCAGCTGCAGACGGCCAATACCACGAGTCTCGTCATCTTCAGACTGACGGGAATCCGCAGCAACATAGCCACGCCCTTTCTGAACCTTCAGCTTCACACGCAGTTCGGTGTCGCCGGTGATGGTGCAGATCAGGTGATCCGGATTGACAATCTCAACGCTGTGATCGCGCTGGATGTCATTCGCGGTTACAGCGCCCGGGCCTTTTTTGACCAGCTCGAGGGTCGCTTCTTCGCGATCTTCCATCTGCAGGGCAACGCCCTTCAGGTTCAGAAGGATGTTGATCACATCTTCCTGGACCCCTTCGATAGAAGAGTATTCATGCTGCACACCGTCGATCTCCACTTCGGTGATCGCACAGCCGGGCATGCTGGAGATCAGGATGCGGCGCAGCGCAGTCCCCAGAGTGTGGCCAAAACCACGCTCCAGCGGTTCCAGAACCACTTTGGCGTGGGTCTGGTTGATCGCGTTGACCGCGATCGAGCGGGGCGTGAGAAAGTCGTTCACGGCGGTCATAGAGATCCCTCAGGCAGTCCTTACTTGGAGTACAGCTCGACGATCAGATTTTCGTTGATCTCGGCAGGCAGGTCGATACGCTCAGGCTTCGCCTTGTAGGTACCTTCCAGCTTCTTGTCATCAACTTCAATCCACGGCATAAAGCCGCGCTGCTGAGCGAGCTCCATGGCGTTCTTCACGCGCAGCTGGTTCTTGGACTTCTCGCGAACATTGATCTGGTCGCCAGGCTTCACCTGGTAAGACGCAACATTCACAGACTGGCCGTTAACCAGAATGGCACGGTGGCTAACCAGCTGACGCGCTTCGGAACGGGTAGAACCAAAGCCCATGCGGTAAACCACGTTATCCAGACGACCTTCCAGCAGCTGCAGCAGGACTTCGCCTGTTGCGCCCTTGGAAGCGGCCGCTTTCTTGTAGTAGCTACGGAACTGCTTTTCCAGCACACCATAGGTACGACGAACTTTCTGCTTCTCGCGCAGCTGAACACCGTAGTCGGACAGCCGTGCCGGGCGACGCCCGCTTGCACCAGCAGCCTGGCCAGGAGCCTGCTCAGCTTTACACTTGGATTCCAGAGGGCGGATACCGCTCTTCAGGAACAGATCAGTGCCTTCTCGACGGGAAAGCTTGCACTTGGGACCGATGTATCTTGCCATCTTGCTCTAACTCCCGTTACACGCGACGCTTTTTAGGCGGACGGCAACCGTTATGGGGAATCGGCGTTACGTCCTCAATATGGGTGATCTTGTATCCACAGCCGTTCAGGGCGCGAATAGAAGATTCACGACCCGGACCGGGGCCTTTCACCCGCACTTCAAGATTTTTCAGACCGTAGTCCTTCGCAGCATTACCCGCGTTTTCAGCCGCCACCTGGGCAGCAAACGGGGTGCTTTTACGGGAACCACGGAAACCAGCACCACCGGAGGTCGCCCAGGACAACGCATTGCCCTGACGATCAGTGATGGTGATGATGGTGTTGTTGAAGGAAGCGTGCACGTGCGCAATACCGTCCGCAACGGTGCGCGTTACCTTCTTACGACGTGCGCCACTATCTTTCTTTGACTTAGCCATAATGCCTATCCAAATCCAGCCGCTGTCTAATTCAGCTTATTTGCGAATCGGTTTACGCGGACCTTTACGGGTGCGCGCATTGGTCTTGGTACGCTGACCGCGAAGCGGCAAGCCGCGACGATGGCGAATACCACGGTAGCAACCGAGGTCCATCAGACGCTTAATGTTCATGTTGATTTCCCGGCGCAGGTCACCTTCGGTAGAGAACTTGGCAACTTCACCACGAATGGCATCAAGTTGCTCACCGGTCAGCTCGCGAACTTTCGCGGTCTGCTCAATACCAGTCGCTGCGCAGATTGATGCTGCGCGGGTGCGACCGATCCCGAAGATGTAGGTGAGAGAAATCACCGTGTGCTTATTTTCCGGGATGTTAACGCCTGCAATACGGGCCATCCGAATATCTCCGATTCACAAAACGGGTGGCGCCAGGCTCACAGGCGCCGAAAGGCGGCAGAGTCTAGCGCTACACCGACTGAATTTCAACCAAACACTTAAAAGAAGACTAAACCTTAACCCTGGCGCTGCTTGTGCCGGGGTTCGGCACTGCAGATTACCATGACACGCCCCTTACGACGGATCACTTTGCAGTTACGGCAGATCTTCTTTACAGAAGCCTGAACTTTCATCGCACTCGCCTCGTTCGTTAACGCACCAGACCGGTGCCACCATACCCTTTCAGGTTGGATTTCTTCATCAACTTCTCGTACTGGGTGGACGTCAGGTGCGAATTAACCTGCGACCAGAAGTCCATTACCACTACCACAACGATCAGCAGAGAGGTGCCGCCCAGGTAAAAGGGCACATTGGCAACAGCTTGCAGACCCAGCGGCAGTAAGCACACCAGCGTCATGTATACCGCACCGATCAGAGTCAAACGCCCCATCACCGTGTCGATATAGCGAGCGGACTGCTCGCCCGGGCGAATGCCCGGAATATAAGCGCCG
>NZ_LWFX01001709.1:0-1324 GCF_001635175.1 Alcanivorax sp. HI0083
AGCGATTCCTTGTCCAGCCGGGTAAGGCGGCTGAGCTCTTCGGTGAGCAGGGCGCGATAAACCGGGCCGGCGGGTTTGTCCAGAAACGGCAGGGCCAGCCTGGCCAGCCGGGCGCGGCCGTCCACGGTGTCCAGGTCGAGCCCTTCGGACAGGTGCCGGAACAGGTAAGTGGACAGGGCGTCGGCCTTGTCAGTAAGTGCTCGCAACGCCTCGGGGCCTTGCTGGCGCACGAGTGTGTCCGGGTCTTCGCCGTCTGGCAGGAACAGGAAACGTACTTGTTTGCCGTCATCCAGAGCCGGCAACAGGGACTCCAGCGCCCGCCAGGCGGCGCGGACGCCGGCCTTGTCGCCATCGAAACAGAGAATCACTTCGTTGACCTGACGAAACAGTTTGCGGGCGTGGTCTTCGGTGGTGGCGGTGCCCAGGGTGGCGACCACGTTGGGCACGCCGTGTTGGGTCAGTGCGATCACGTCCATGTAGCCTTCCACCACATAGAGGCGGTCGCTGCGATCGCGGCTCTGGCGCCATTCCCACAGCCCGTAAAGTTCCTGTCCCTTATGGAAAACCGGGGTTTCCGGGCTGTTCAGGTATTTCGGCTTGCCGTCGCCGAGTACCCGGCCGCCGAAGCCGATGGTGCGCCCGCGGCTATCGCGGATCGGGAAAATGATGCGGTCACGGAACTTGTCGTAGGTGCGGCCGTTATCCTCCCGGCGCACCAGTAAGCCGCCGGTGAGGGCGGTTTCCAGGCTGGTTTCGGTGAGTGACAGACCGTTGATCAAATTATCGTAACCGGGTGGTGCAAACCCGATCGCGAATTTTTTTGCTATTTCGCCGCTCAATCCCCGATTTTTAAGGTAGTTAACCGCTTTTTGCCGCTCTGGCGCCTGGCGTAACTGCTGCGCGTAGAACTTCTCGGCGCGGCTAAGCAGGTCGTAAAGCGATTGAAGGCGGTCCTTCTTTTGCCGGTCGGCGGCGGTTTCCGGCCGGGATTCGGGCACTTCCATGCCGGCGCGGCTGGCCAGTTGTTTGACTGCTTCCGGAAAGCTCAGATGCTCGTATTCCATCAGGAAGCCCACCGCATTGCCGGAGGTGCCACAACCGAAGCAGTAATAGAACTGCTTGTCTGGAGCCACGGTGAAGGAGGGCGTTTTTTCCTGGTGGAAGGGGCAACAGGCGCTGTAGTTGCGGCCGGTTTTTTTCAGCGGCACACGGGCATCAATCAGCTCTACCAGGTCGGTGCGAGCCAACAGGTCATGTGTGAAGTTTTCCGGAATGCGTGCCATATAAGGGTCTGTTAAGTGATCTCAATCGGCCTGCCGAGTCC
>NZ_LWFX01001710.1:0-611 GCF_001635175.1 Alcanivorax sp. HI0083
TGGTGGGCGCGATCATCGGTGTGCGCACCAGCGGCATGTTGATAGTGGTAAAGCGGATCCCCTCGTGGGCCAGCTCGCTGGAGGCGCAGCGGGTGAAAGCATCCAGTGCCGCTTTGGAGGCCACATAGGCGGAAAAGCGGGGTGCATTGGTGAGCACGCCGATGCTGGAAATGTTAATCACATGGCCGCCGCCGTTTTCGATCATGCTGGGCATCAGTTGCATGATCAGTCGCAGGGCGCCGAAGTAATTGAGCTGCATGGTGCGTTCGTAATCGTGGAAACGGTCAAACGCATGGACCACGGAACGGCGAATGGAACGCCCGGCGTTGTTCACCAGAATATCCACATGGCCATGATCGGCGAGGACCTGCTGGATTAAATTGTCCACGTCGGTCAGGTCGGACACATCACAGCTGTAAGCCTGTGCGGTGCCGCCCAGCTGGTCGATTTCATGCAGGGTTTCTTCCAGTTTTTCGGCGGTGCGGGCAATCACCAGCACGGTGGCGCCGGCGCGAGCCAGCTTCAGCGCGCTGGCCTTGCCGATACCGGACGTGGCGCCGGTAACCATTACTACCTTGCCTTCCACCCGTTCGGGCAGGGTGGGCAGCGGT
>NZ_LWFX01001711.1:0-1032 GCF_001635175.1 Alcanivorax sp. HI0083
TGGGATGACTTCATGTATCGCCTGAAGGCCCTCAGCGAGCGCCGCATCACCCGCAAGACCGCCGAGAAGGTCATGCAGACTATCTTCACAGATACCGGCTATCAGCCATCGGGCATGCCGGCGAAGGCCAACGAGCAGGCTATGAAGAAAGCCATGACTCTGTATGAGGGGACTGGTCGCGGGTCGGAGCTGGCGTCCGCCAAGAACACGGCCTACGGCCTGCTCAATGCGGTGACTGAGTTCGTGGACCATGAGCGTCGTGCCCGCAGCACCGACAACCGGCTGGACTCAGCCTGGTTCGGCAAGGGTGCCCAGATCAAGCAACGCGCTCTGGAACAAACCTCCCTGCTGGTCGCCTGACCCCGGTTAGATCTTTTCTTCTCCCTCTCTATTCCCGCTTCAAAGCAACCTGGAGAACACCATGAATTTGAAATGGCTCTACCGCCTGTTGGCGGTATGGGACTGTCGCCCTATGCCTGCTGAATTGGCAGCGGTGTGGGGCGCGTTCCTGCATGAAGGCCTGATGTGCCACCCCGGCGATCCGGGACGCAGTCGCCGCATCCTGGAGACCTGGGACAGTGGCTGCATCGAGCTGATCATCGCCTCGTGCGAATACCTGGACCCACTGTGGCAAACCGTCTCCCACATCTGGTTCGAGCCCCGTGGGCGCCCCGGCATCTTCGAGTATGAAGTGGTCAGTGAGTTGGGCGAATGGCTGGGTGAGCAACTGCTCACTACCGGCCAACTCCCCAGCGACAAGCAAGCTGAACGCTATATCGAAGCGTTGGTGAATGACTTCTTCGAGATCGGTGATGAGTCACCCTCGTCGTCAGGCCGCGCCGCATGATGCCATTTAGGCATCACTCACTCTCCATCCCCTTCCCTTACTTCTAGCCCCGGCCATTGTGCCGGGGCTTTTCTTTGTCAGGAGAACACTCATGGCACAACCGAAAAGCACAACTCCTACCCAGCGCCCGGCACTGCGCCTTGTCTCTACCAAGCAGATGAGCCGGGAGGACTGGCTGAAGATCC
>NZ_LWFX01001712.1:0-322 GCF_001635175.1 Alcanivorax sp. HI0083
TTGCCATGGGGGTATATGTACCAGAAAATCGCCCCTCTATTATATAGAGAACCGCAGCCGGGTTTCATTGGGCAGAGGGCTTACACTCTGCGCGCGATTCCCCTACCATTAGCAATACTGACCATAAGAACAGTCATCATAACAAGGACGTCATCATGACCGACGAAAACCCGAACAACCCCTACCAGGCCCCGGACAGCACCACCCGGCGCCCGGCCAGGCCCGACAGCCCGGAACTGGCCAGCCGCCTGTACCGTTTTCTTGGCTCCATCATTGATGGGCTGGTACAGCTACTGGTCATCGGCCCGATCATCTACTTCAC
>NZ_LWFX01001713.1:0-993 GCF_001635175.1 Alcanivorax sp. HI0083
CCAGGCACTGATGCTGCCGATGCTGGAGCACGGGCTGATTCCTACCGGTTTGGACAGTGCGGCGGCGGACGGCAATACCCTGTTGCCGGTGATCCAGAAACTGATCGAAACCAGTGACTATTTCATCCTGATTGTGGGCGGCCGTTACGGCACCCTGTCGCCCATGGGGCTTAGCGAGATCCATCGCGAGTACATTTTCGCCGCCACCAAGCGCAAACCGATTGTTGCCTTTATCCACGAAAACCCCTCCGCGTTGCCGGAAGCACAGCGGGAGCCGACCCGTGACGGTCAGGTGCGCCGTGACGATTTTGTGCGCCTGCTGGAAGAGAAGGTGACCTGCTACCGCTGGAGCACTGAAGCGGGCCTGAATGAGCTGGCTGCCAAGGTCATTCCCCACCTGATGCGTGAGCACCATGCAGTGGGGTGGGTGCGTGCCGATCAGGCGGGTGAGGGCGGTGGTGCCCAGGCGGAGGCGCTCAAGGCGCGCATTGAACTGTTGGAAAAAGAGCGCGAAGAATCGCTCAGTCAGGCGCGCCCCCCCTTGAAAACCCTGGCCCGTGCCGGAGACCAGGTGGCGCTGGATTATTCCTGCAATGTGTATGAAGGCGGTGACTGCAAGCTGGCCATGGTAACCACCAAAATTAGCTGGGATCAGGCCTTTTCCTGTGTGGCGCCGTTGATGTTGAACCCGGCGGCGGAACCGGTGTTGCAGAAGGCGCTGGAAGATTTTATCGGCCGCAAGGCGCTGGGGGATGTGCAGAACGATTTCCCTCGAGCCCACGCCGTGCGTAATGTGGTGCTGGCAGCCCATGCCTTTAATCAGGTGAAAATCCATCTGCGGGCGTTGGGGCTGATTGCCCGGTCAGCGGAGAAAGACACTCGCGGCCTGCCTCTCTGGCAACTGACCGCCCATGGCGATAACACCATGAGCCAGGTGATGGCAGTCAAGCGCACGGTGAAAATTTAATTAATAGTTAATAATGAATAACGTCG
>NZ_LWFX01001714.1:0-529 GCF_001635175.1 Alcanivorax sp. HI0083
TAACAATGCTTCCAGGCGCGCAACATCCAAACGTGAAACGGTAATGGCCGGTAACGCCATGGCTTTCTCCTTACAGGGTCAATCATTCAGAAATGCCCCGCGCATACACGCCCGCCCGCATGCCGGGGTATCCAGGCGCAGGCAGGGCAAGTACGAGTGAAGGGGCGAAAAGATCAGCAGAAATGTGTCCACGCGGGGCAGACTATTCACTGATAGTAAACCGGACCGCTTTTTTCTCAAGCGGCGTTATCGGACACCCAAACCGCAGCGGCACGCAGGCTGCCATTGCAGTACCGAACCGTTATACTCCCCCTCCAGCAAACGGAGTATCCCATGCGCCCATTCAGCCTGTTACTGTTCCTGCTACTGGCCGCCTGCGGCCAGAAAGGTCCGTTGTATTTTGACCAGGAACGCAGCGCAACCGCACCGGCCAGCGACGCGCAACCGGCGCAGCCCGATGCAAAAGACAGTGAAGACACCCAAGACGAAGACGACGCCAACGCGTCCGGACAGGAATAATCATGGATCC
>NZ_LWFX01001715.1:0-903 GCF_001635175.1 Alcanivorax sp. HI0083
CCTGGCTTGGGTGACCAGCTGATGCAGAGACAATACAAGGCCGGCAATATGGATGTCCTGTCGATTGAAGATGCGGCCACCCTGTTGGGCGTGCTGCAGCTTCCAGGTGCGTTGCTCCAGGGGAGCTGGAACGATCAGGGTTTGCCCTTTGTCAGGGATGCTGATGTGTGCATTGACTGTAGCAAGCGCTTCTATGGAAAGGGGTTGGAATACCGCTCTCAGTGCTTGCTCCATGCCGGATTCGGTTTGGGTTTCCTGTTGGGCGAGCATGGCGGGCAGCGCCTGGGCCAGCCATTCATCCAGCTCCTGGCGCTGGCGGAGAAACATTCTTCTCCACAGATACTGGCGTAGAGGAAAGTAAAGCCAGCCAATAAAGGCTACGGACAGGGTCAGGGTGAGCGGCCCGGACAGGCTGAGCATCATGGCCAGCAACAGATCCGTGAGCATGATAAAGAGGCCGCCCAGCAACCAGGACCATAACGAAAACCACCACGGTTCGAGTGCGAAAAGCCGATGCCTTACCACGCCCAGTGCCATGCCCAGATACATCAGCAGGAAGGTCGTGAAAAGCAGCCCCTGTGACGCTGGTTGCGCGATCTGAAGCATCGCAGGAAGGATCATGCCGCCGGCAAAAAAAGCGGTACCCGCAACAATGGAAATGACGACCCAACGTAATGCGGAGCGGTCACCCGGTTGCTGTCTTGTCTGCCGCCACTGCCAGATTGACCCCAGCAGTCCTGCCAGAAAGATTGCCATTACCCAGGAATGGAAACCGTCAACAGGGCTGGCCACCTGTTGAGTTTGATCGATGACAATGGCTACGCAAAATGCCAGATAAAACCCTGTGGTGAGCCAACGTGAAGGGAACTGGCGCGGGTAGTTCCACAAGAAGGCGGCGAGAGA
>NZ_LWFX01001716.1:0-620 GCF_001635175.1 Alcanivorax sp. HI0083
CAAGCTGGTTCTTATAGTGTTGCTGACTGAGGCGGATTCCTGCGGTGTAGTCAGAAATTGTTCGACTTTTGGCTTGGCCAAGCAGGTGGGGATGTCAGTTCAAAGAGTACGCCGGCATTTGAGGAAGCTTTGGCGCTTAGGGTACATGCGAGATGTGGTTGCTGGGATTGTGAGTGATATAGGAATCGGCAAGTGCCCGAGCATCTATTTTCTCAACCTGGCTCACCCTATTTTTGAGGCTAGCTGGTGTGGTCGGGCGTTTGTCCTTCATATACAAAAAAAAGATCAGTACCACCCGGGCCGAGAGATTCCTCAGTTGATAAGGATTCTCAGTAATGGTTGTGAGGATGATTCCTACGTTGCCATTGAATATGACCGTAGAAACTATTTGTTGCCGGTGAAGTGTGAAGATGACGTTGCTAAAAGACTCAAAGATGCTGTGCTCGATGGGCTTGAAGAATATCTGCAGGCTGTTTTAGACGATTATGTAGGTCAAATATTGACCGATAGATACTTATTCATTGGCAGTCAATTTCTACCAGAACCAAGCATCAATCTGCGCTTAGAAATGGAGGCATTGCTATGTGTAAAGGAGAGAAAGGGTAGCGATGAGGCGGCCT
>NZ_LWFX01001717.1:0-516 GCF_001635175.1 Alcanivorax sp. HI0083
GCCCTTTGTATTCCAGTACGCCGTTGTCCATGCCGCGTTCGGCGATGACGATGCGATGGGGGATGCCGATCAGTTCGCTGTCAGCCAGTTTGACGCCCAGGCGCTCCTTCTCGCGGTCATCGAAGATCACCTCAATACCGGCAGCGGTGAGCTCGGCGTAGAGCGTTTCTGCCAGTTCCCGTTCCCGGGGGCTCTTCTTGATGTTCACCGGAATCAGGGCCACCTGGAACGGGGCAATGGCTTGTGGCCAGATGATGCCCCGGTCGTCGTTGTTCTGTTCAATGGCGGCGGCGACCACGCGGGTTACGCCGATGCCGTAGCAGCCCATGGGCATCACCACGGATTTGCCATTTTCATCCAGCACGGTAGCGCCGAGCGCTTCAGAGTACTTGGTGCCGAGCTGGAAGATATGCCCCACCTCGATGCCGCGTTTGATGCTCAGGGTGCCGGCGCCATCGGGGCTGGGATCGCCATCTACCACATTACGCAGGTCGGCGATTTGCGGCAGGGCCACGT
>NZ_LWFX01001718.1:0-372 GCF_001635175.1 Alcanivorax sp. HI0083
ACAGCCTGTTGGGGCTGGCGGAAAAGGGCATTGGCGAGATCATCAAGGCCCAGCAGGTGGCGCTGGGCTGGTAACACGCCAAGAGAGAAAGGCGGGCCGTGTCGCTGTGGTGGCGCGGTTTCGCGCTGTTGCGAACAGACTGGCTAGTACACAGGCTTGAGTATGAAGAACTACAAGAAGCATTTTCTGCGCTTTGCCGAAGAGCGTGAGGCGTTGAAGTTCGGGGAATTTACCCTGAAGTCCGGGCGCAAAAGCCCGTATTTCTTCAATGCTGGCACTTTTAACACCGGCGAGGCCCTGGCTCGGCTGGGTCGCTATTATGCGGATGCGATCATGGCATCCGGGCTGGAATTCGATATGTTGTTCGGGCCG
>NZ_LWFX01001719.1:0-4388 GCF_001635175.1 Alcanivorax sp. HI0083
CCCGGTGCTGGAATTCAATGATCGGGTGGAAGCCTGGATGCAGGATAACTGGCCGCAAGCCATGCAGACCAAGGGCACCGGCATGGACATCCTGTTTGGCCGGGTCACCATGCGCAATATTCAGAGCATGCTCAGCGGCGCGCTGATTGCGTTGGTCAGCGTGTCGGTGCTGCTGGTTATTGCGTTGCGTTCCGTGAGGTACGGCATCCTGTCGCTATTGCCCAACCTGTTGCCGGCGGCCATGGCCTTCGGGCTGTGGGGGTTGGTGAATGGGGAGATCGGGCTGGCGGTATCCGTGGTGGCGTGCATGACGCTGGGGATCGTGGTGGATGACACTGTGCATTTCCTGAGTAAATACGTGCGTGCCAAACGTGAATTGGGCCTCAAAACCGAACAAGCGGTGGAGTATGCATTCCGTACTGTCGGCGTAGCACTGGTGGCCACATCCGTGGTGCTGGTGGCGAACTTTGCCGTCATCGGCACCAGTCATTTTTACCCCAATTCCAGCATGGGGCAGTTGTCTGCGATCACCATTGCCATGGCCCTGATTGTGGATTTCTTCTTTTTCGTGCCATTACTGGTTGCGCTGGACCGCCGCAAGCGGACCAGAGGCAGCGTGCAATAGGCTCTAGCCAGTCTGATGAGGCGGTGTTAACGTAGCGCGAAACCGGGTAAATCCAGTTTCTGCGGAACAAAATACAGTGCCATACAAGAAAGATCGAAAGGTTCTTAAACGCGTAGATTACGGGGCCGCCAAGAACTCCTTGATGGGAGTCCTGGCGGCCCTTCTGGTTTATGCACTTGTCTTTGCCTGGGGCCAGGTCTACCAGAGCTTCGAACTGGAAGCGCTGATAGGCGGTGGTGCCGTCCTGTTGGTCACCGCTTACCGGCTGTGGCTGGTGGCGCGTTTCGATGCGCTGTATGGGGCCGGACCGGCCCGCTGGCGGCGTCTGTTCGGGTTGGGCCTGGCGTTGCACGCCTTGTTATGGGGCTTGTTGCCTGCCTGGTTGATCTGGCGGCTGGGCACCGGCTTCAATTTTTTCGTGGTCATTCTTTATAACGTGGGTGTGACCACGGCCCTGGGTAGCTCCTGGATGGCCGGGTTGCGGGTTCGCCAAGCCTATATTGTGCTGATGTTCCTGCCGACGTTGGCGGTTTTATTGTTCACCGGCACCTTGCATGACTGGGTGCTGGCGACACTGATTGGTGTTTACGCGTTCTATCTATTCCGGCTTTATCGGGGCCAATACGAAACCTTCTGGCACGCCATGACACGCGAGCGCCGCGGGCCTCTGGACCGAAAGCAGCCGGTGCGCAGCAGTACCGAAGTGCAGCTCAGCCTGGTATATCGGCTGGCCCATGAGTTGCGCACCCCCATGAATTCCCTGATGGGCATGATGTCGCTGCTTGAAGACACGCGGCTTAATGACGAGCAGAAAGATTACCTGCAGGTGGCGGGGCAGAGCGGCAAGCTGCTGCTGTCACTGATTGATGACGTGCTGGATTATTCCCGCATTCTTTCCCGTCGCATTACCCTCAATTCGGATTATTTCGATTTCCGTACGGCGATCGAGCAGTCGCTGGAAGCCTTTGGCCCCATGGCCCAGTCCTCCGGGCTGGAGCTCACCTGCGTGATTGACCGCATGCTGCCCAAACGCATCCGGGGCGACCGCGAGCGCCTGATGCAGGTGCTCAATAACCTGTTCAGCAACGCCATCAAGTTCAGCGAGCGGGGCGAAATTCGTCTGGATGTGGACTTTACCGTGGAAGGGGAAAGTGGCGGTGTGCTGCGCGTGCGCGTGAGTGATCAGGGCGCGGGCATGGATCCGGAAACCTTGCGCCACCTGTTTCAGGATCGTTTTATAGAAGATGGCCAGGACGTATATAACAGCCATCACACCGGGTTTGGCCTGTTGGTCTGCAAGGGCCTGATTGATGCCATGGGTGGCGCCCTGGGGGCGGAAAGTGTGCCTGGCGAAGGGTCAACCTTCTGGTTCACGGTGCCGGTGCAAATGCAGCCGGACATGCGCGAAGCGCAGAGCCTGATTCGGGCGCTGGATGGTGCCCAGGCCGTGGTCGTCGGAGCCGCTTCAGGCACGGTTGCCAGTATTCAGGAAGAGCTGGAAGCGCTGGACTGCCAGGCGTCTTCTGCGATGGGATACGATCATGCGTTGCAGGCCCTTCGTGCAGGGCACCGCGAACAAAGCGATTTTGATGTGTTGTTTGTGGATACCTGGTCGCGGCCTGAACTGGCCTTGAACCTGTGCCGCAATGTGCTTGAGGATCCTTCGCTGCGTCCGGTGCGCCTGGTGCTGATGGCAACCATTGAGGAGCGCAGCCACACAGCAGTGCAACAGCTTATCGACAAGCATGACCTGGTGGTGTTGGTGCGCCCGGTTCATCGCACCGTATTGCGCCAGGGGCTGGCACGACTGGTGGGCCTGCAGCGGCAGATGCCGGTGGGGGATGCTCCGCTGCAGACGCCGGAAGAACGCCAGCGGCGCAAACGTTTCCGGCTGATGCTGGTGGAAGACAACGAGGTAAACCAGCTGGTGACCCGGGGCATGCTAAGCAAGCTGGGTTTCCAGGTGAAAACCGTCAGTAACGGGGAAACCGCGCTGGCGTTACTGGACCAGGAATCGTTCGATTTGGTGTTGATGGACTGCATGATGCCGGAGATGGACGGTTTTGAAGTGACCCGGCGTCTGCGTGAAATCGAGCAGAACAAAGCGACTCTGCGCACGCCGGTTGTGGCGGTTACTGCCAATACGGCGGAAGGGGTTCAGGCCCGTTGCCTGGCTGCGGGCATGGATGATTTTCTTGCCAAACCGGTACATCTGGATGCACTGGAAACGGTGTTACGGCGTTGGCTGCCGGAACAGCCCGCCAAAGACGAGGAAGAACAATGACAAGAAAAGCCTTGCTGTTGGGGGCAACCGGGCTGGTGGGGCGTGATTGCCTGGAAAGCCTGCTGGCCTGCGATGAATATGAGCAGGTCACTGTGCTGACACGCCGCGCCTTA
Source organism: Alcanivorax sp. HI0083 (assembly GCF_001635175.1). Classification (NCBI taxonomy): domain Bacteria; kingdom Pseudomonadati; phylum Pseudomonadota; class Gammaproteobacteria; order Oceanospirillales; family Alcanivoracaceae; genus Alcanivorax; species Alcanivorax sp. HI0083. Next base: position 3,023 of record NZ_LWFX01001719.1, read on the forward strand.
TCCATCGAGCACCCCAAGCTGGACGTACATTTGGTGGAATTCGATAATATCGAGGCGTGTCAGGACCGATTTCAAGTGGATGATGTCTTTTGCTGCCTGGGCACCACAATGAAAAAAGCCGGGTCGCGGCAGGCATTCCGTCATGTGGATCATGATCTTGTCGTGCTGGCCGGCAACATGGCACGCCGGGCTGGCGTACAACGTTTTCTGGTTGTGTCGGCGGTGAATTCCAATGCCCGCTCCCCGTTTTTTTATTCGCGGGTAAAAGGGCAGATGGAGCGTGCGCTCATGAAGCTCGATTTGCCTTTGCTTGCCATTGTGCAGCCGTCGTTACTGCGCGGTGAACGTGAGGACAAGCGCCCGGCAGAAGACTGGGGCAATATTTTCAATCGAGTGATTGAGCCACTGACACGCTGGACGGATGCCCACTGGTTGCCCGTGGATAGCCGCAAGGTGGCTGATGCCATGGTCGGCATGGCATTGATGGGGCCGGATACCGGCCTGTACCGGTTACGGTACCGGGACATCCTGGTGTTTGCCGGTAAATTTCATGAAAAAGTGACCAAGGCTGCCTGAGGCACCTTGGTCGCAACTGATGGACAACATAACCGAAGGAGTCAGTATGACCTTTGTGACCTGCGATCTGTGTGATGACAATGCGGACAGTGTCTCCGTGGTAACCGGCCTCAACTGGCTCAGTTACGGTGGCCGCGCAGCGTTTGGCGGTGAAATCGTTACGGTGAAATGCTTCGAAGACAACAGTCGGGTCAAGGAGCACCTGGGCACCGATGGTAAAGGCAAGGTGCTGGTCGTCGATGGTGGTGGCAGCCTTCGCAATGCATTGATCGGTGACATGATCGCGGAAAACGCGGTGAAGAACGGCTGGGAAGGCGTGATTATTTACGGTGCCTGCCGTGACGTGGATGCGCTGGCGACACTGGATATCGGTGTCATCACGCAAGGCTGTGTGCCAATTAAATCCGTTCGTCGTGACGAAGGGCAGCTGAATATCGACATCACCTTCGGTGGCGTGACCTTCCGCCCGGGCGAATTCGTCTATGCGGATAACAACGGCATTATCACCGCACCGAAGGCACTCGTGTGACGTTAGCTGTTAGCGATTGTTGTTAAGAATCCTGCTATAAAGAACAAAATCACAAATGGCCGGCATGATGCCGGCTCTCACTGCACAGGGAAGAATTATGCTCAAGTCCATGCATGTGGCGGAGTACATGAGCCGCCGTCTGGTCACCTTTTCCCCCGATATGTTCGTGAGTGAAGCCATTCGTGTATTGCTGGAAAATCAGATTTCCGGTGGCCCGGTGGTGGATGAAACGGGCCGTGTGGTGGGGGTCTTTTCCGAATC
>NZ_LWFX01001721.1:0-421 GCF_001635175.1 Alcanivorax sp. HI0083
TCGGTGCTTTTTGAACTTTCAGGGTCTAGTTGATCATTACCAAAGCCCGGGAAGTACAAGTCATTGAACGTCGGTGCGCGGAAGGCGGTGCCATAGCTGGCCCGTATCCGGTGATGCGCATCCAGCTTGTAGCCCAACGCCAGACCACCGGTGGTTTCACTGCCGTAGGCTTCGTTGTCATCGTAGCGGCCGCTGGCCTGCACATCGAATGCACCAAAGTTCAGCAACAGCTGGGCAAAACCGGCGGTGTTTTCACGCTCCTCTTCTGAATACAACGTGGTGCTGTCCACCAGGTCCTGCAAGTAATCGGCACCTACCACCAGCTGGTGATCCCCCAGGGCAAAAACGTTCTGCCAGTTCGCTGCCCGGCTGCGGGTGTTGAAGATACTGTCCCGGTCCCCGTCGGTGAAGTTTTCATTGT
>NZ_LWFX01001722.1:0-3408 GCF_001635175.1 Alcanivorax sp. HI0083
ATGTGCTGCTGGAATCCGTTGAGCTGCGCCAGGCGCCGTTCTTCCTGTGGATCAACGACCTGTCTGTGATGGACCCGTACTTTGTACTGCCGATCCTGATGGGCGCGTCCATGTTCCTGCAGACCCGCCTGAACCCGACACCGGCGGACCCGACCCAGGCCCAGGTAATGAAGTGGATGCCGATGATCTTTGCGGTGTTCATGCTGTGGTTCCCGGCCGGTCTGGTACTGTACTGGCTGACCAACAACATCCTGTCCATTGCCCAGCAGTGGATCATTACCCGCAAGATTGAGAATGAGGCCTGACGCACCACGCTGGCCGCAAGACAGAATCAAGCCGATCGCAAGATCGGCTTTTTTCTTTTCTGTCCGGCATCTGGCATAAGGCGTCAGGCGCTCTCTATAATCCTCTTATGCAGACCTCTTCCCCGGATACCATTGTTGCTATCGCCACCGCTCCCGGCCGGGGTGGCGTAGGTGTGGTACGTCTTTCCGGTCCGCAGGCGCTGAGCATTGCGTCACTTATTGTTGGTGAGCAATCACTTTTACCGCGAGTGGCGCACTTTCGACGTTTTCGTGATCAGGAAGGGGAGGTTCTCGACGAGGGCCTGGTCATCACCTTTCCGGCCCCGCATTCCTTTACCGGGGAAGATGTGGCGGAACTTCAGGGCCATGGCGGCCCGGTGATCCTGGACATGCTGGTGGCCGCCTGCATTGCTGCTGGCGCTCGTCAGGCCCGCGCCGGTGAATTCTCCCAGCGCGCCTTCCTCAACGACAAGATGGACCTGACCCAGGCAGAAGCCATCGCCGACTTGATTGATGCCGGCACCAGCGCCTCGGCGCGCGCCGCGCTGCACTCCCTGCAAGGGGTGTTTTCCGACGAAGTAAACCAGCTGGTGGAGGCGCTGATTGGGCTGCGCATCTATGTGGAAGCGGCCATCGACTTCCCGGAAGAGGAAATCGACTTCCTGTCCGACGGCAAGGTGGCCAGTGATCTGACTGCGGTGCGTCACCAGTGCCTGCGGGTGCTGGACGAAGCCAACCAGGGCCGATTGGTGCGCGAAGGCATGACCCTGGTGATCGCCGGCAAACCCAATGCCGGGAAGTCGTCACTGATGAATGCTCTGGCCGGTTTCGATGCGGCTATCGTCACCGATATTGCCGGCACCACCCGGGACGTGTTGCGCGAATCCATCCAGCTGGACGGCATGCCGCTGAACTTAATCGACACGGCAGGCCTGCGCGATAGCGCGGATGTGGTGGAGCAGGAAGGAATTCGCCGCGCCTACGCGGAAATGCGCAAGGCCGACCGTTTGTTGGTGATGGTGGATTCCCGCGATAGCGAGGTGGATATCAATGATATCCACACCTTGCTGCCGCAAAGCCAGCAACAGCTGGAAAACCTGGACCTGCCCGTCACCGTGGTACTCAACAAGGCCGACTTGTCCGGGATCTCCCCCGGAAAGCGCGATGATGGTGCCTTTGTGATTTCCGCCGCCAGCGGCGAAGGGCTGCAGGCGTTGCGTAATCACTTGAAAGCCGCTGCCGGCTATCAAGGGGAAGGGCAAAGTCGCTTTTCCGCCCGCCGCCGCCATATCACGGCGCTGGAACAGGCCTTGGCGGCACTGGATAGTGGAGTGCGGCAATTGCATGGCCATGCTGCCGGCGAGCTGCTGGCCGAAGACCTGCGAGCCGCCCAAAAAGCACTGGAAGAAATCACCGGTGCCTTTACCGCCGATGATCTGCTGGGGCGAATATTCTCCTCGTTCTGCATCGGCAAGTAAGTGGCCAGATTCTCTATTCTCTATGCAGGGGCGCCGCTTACGGTGCGATTCTCGGTATTCACGCTAGTGCTACCCAAACCGTTTGCCAACAGCTTTGCCTGGTGGCTTTGCTCTCAGTGTTGCTGTTATGGACGACGTAATAGCATTAGCCGGTAGCCCTGCTGTGATTAATACCCGTGTGGGCAAGTTTGACTCTAAAGGACGACTCCCGTTTTCCACAGCCTTGAAATGCAACGTGGCTGTTGGCATGCCATGATGATGCACAGTGTTATTTTTCTCAGGCAGGAGGCTGGCCATGGCAACCCACGACACCCGCACCGAAACCGATTCCCTCGGCGATATTCAGGTCCCTGTCACGGCCCGCTGGGGCGCTCAGACTCAGCGTGCGGTGGATAACTTTCCTGTCAGTGGTCGCCAGTTGCCGGCCCGCTTTATTCAGGCGGTGGTCCGTATCAAACGGTGTGCGGCGGAAACCAACCGGCAGCTTGAAACGCTATCGGCGGACAAGGCCGTGGCCATTGTCGGTGCCTGTAACGATCTGCTGGAGGGGCATCACCTGGACCAGTTTCCGGTGGATATTTTCCAGACTGGTTCCGGCACCAGCACCAACATGAACGTCAATGAGGTGGTTGCGCATCTGTGCGAGGAAGCCGGTGCCGCGATTCACCCCAATGACGATGTGAACCTGGGCCAGAGCAGTAACGACACCATACCCACCGCCATTCATGTGTCTGCGGCCTTGGCCGTCACTGAGCACCTGATCCCCGCGCTTGAGCAGTTGATTGCCGAGCTGGGTTTGCGCGCCAGAGAGCACCGGGAGACGGTGAAAACCGGGCGCACCCACCTGATGGATGCCATGCCGGTGACCGTGGAGCAGGAGCTGCAGACCTGGGCCATGCAATTGCAGGATGCCTGTGGTCGTGTGGCGCGAGCCCGCGATGAGCTGTTGGCAATACCCCAAGGAGGCACAGCGGTAGGTAGCGGCATTAATGCCCATCCGGATTTCGGCAGTACCTTTGCTGCGCAATTGGCGGATGAAACCGGGCTGGCCTTCAAATCCCTGCCACACCCCTTTGTCGCCCAGAGTGCGTTGGATGCTCCCCTCAACCTGTCCGCCACCCTGCGCGGGCTGGCGGTGGTACTGATGAAAATCAGCAACGACTTGCGCTGGATGAATTCCGGGCCGATCCATGGGCTGGGTGAGGTGCAGCTGCCGGCCACCCAGCCGGGTTCGTCGATCATGCCGGGCAAGGTGAATCCGGTGATTTGCGAGTCCGCCACCATGGTGGCAACCCAGGTCATGGGGCTGGATCAGGCCAATGGCATTGCCGCTCAGAGCGGTAACTTCCAGCTCAATGTGATGTTACCGCTGGTGGCCAGCAACCTGCTGGATATGACCGAGTGGCTGGCCAATAGCTGTACCAATCTGGCTGAGCGGGCCATCAAGGGGATGACCTTCAATGAAGCGCGCCTGGCTGAAGGGGTGGGCAAGAACCCCATTCTGGTCACGGCCCTGAACCCGGTGATCGGTTACGAAAAAGCCGCGAAGATTGCCAAGGAAGCGTTTGCCAGCGGCAGGGCGGTGCTGGATGTGGCGGAAGAACAGTCCGGCCTGTCCCGGCAGG
>NZ_LWFX01001723.1:0-558 GCF_001635175.1 Alcanivorax sp. HI0083
TTTCCGTGGATGGGTAGGTCGCGATAGGCCACATCGCGCTTGCCGAACCTGACAAACTCACTCTCAACGCCGCATTCCTCGCAAGCTAGAGGCTCAGGAGCTTCGACCTGGTAGTGGAGATCATGCTCTTCCATCTTGGTGCCTAGGACGTGGTACTCGGGAAGGTGAAGGATGTTGTCAGGCAAGCTAGTCATGCAAACTTTCCTTGTCGACATGGTCCATAGATGATCGCGACTCTTTGACCGCGTTGTTTTCAACGAACTGAAGGTGAGTTACTCCCTTGGGTCTTCTGCTTCTCTGAGCCCTTCATGCAATGACGCAATTAGCGGGCAAGTGATATTGCCTTGTTGTGCATGGCATCTGTCGACCATTTCGCTCAGCACCTTCTCAATTCTTTCAAGCCTGTCGATCTTCTCGCGAACGTCCCCTAACTTGTGCTCTGCGAGAGCACTGGCTTCTTGACAGTGGGCGCCATCTTCCAGCCGAAGTAGGTCACTGATCTCATCCAGACTAAAGCCCAGCTGCTGCGCCGTTTTCACGAACGTCAACCTGTCGATA
>NZ_LWFX01001724.1:0-1098 GCF_001635175.1 Alcanivorax sp. HI0083
CGCTGGTGTTTCGCGAGGACGCCAAGGTTGTGGGGCTGGAGCGGGACTTTGCCGAGCAATTATCCAGTGATCTTGAGCGCCCTCTGTCTTTGCATGAATACACGCAACTGAGTGATCTGTTTGCGGCGCTGAAGAATAACGAAATCGATATCATCATGTCCGGTATTTCCATAACGCCTGCTCGGCAGGAGGCCTTCGCATTCAGCCTGCCTTATACCACCATCGGCCAGATGGCCATGATTCGTCTTGACGATGCCGCCCGGCTGGCCACGCCCGGCGCCTTGTTTACCGGGCGCTACCGGGTGGGTTACAAGAACGGCACTACCGGGGAGGCGTTCGTGCAAGAGACCATGGATGCGCAGACCCGGGGGTTCAACAGCAATACTGAAGCGACCCAGGCCCTGGTTAACGGTGACATTGATGCGTTCATTCACGATGCGCCCACGGTCTGGAACCTGGCTAACAAGCATGAGTACCCGGTGAAGTTGCTGGGCCTGTACAAACCGCTTACCAAGGAACAACTGGCGTGGGTAATGCGCAAGCAAGACAGCGAACTGAAACAGCAAGTGGATACGGTGCTGAAGAGTTGGGTAAATAACGGTTTTCTGATGCAGGCAAAAACCCAATGGATTCCGGTGAAAATTCTTTCCGGGCAGTGATTTTTTGTAGGTCGGGTTAGTCGCGTAGCGACGTAACCCGACAAGCTTTTTTATTTAGATATCCGCGAAATTCTCCCCACCCTTTAACCAGCGGCGTAACAGCGGTTCAACCCACTGCGGGCAGTCGTGCATCAGTTTGGTGGCCACGTCTTTGGCCGGTTCCATCAGGGCTTCATCGCGAACCAGGTCGGCAATGCGAAAGGCCAGGTCCCCGGTCTGGCGAGTGCCCAGCCATTCCCCGGGGCCGCGCAGTTTCAGATCTTCTTCGGCAATAACAAAACCGTCGGTGGTGTCGCGCATGACCGCCAGCCGCCGTTTGCCGGTGAGTGATAGCGGGTTCTTGTACAGCAGCAGACAATAGCTTTGCTCGCCGCCCCGCCCTACGCGTCCGCGTAGCTGATGTAATTGTGCCAGGCCCAGCCGTTCGGCATTTTCCATC
>NZ_LWFX01001725.1:0-1547 GCF_001635175.1 Alcanivorax sp. HI0083
ACGGCAAGGCGCCGAGTGATTCTGTGCCGTTCAGATTCAATCGCACCTTTACCGTAAAGGCGCCGCTCAAATCGGTGGGCAGCGCCACCGCCACCGCATTGCCTCCCACCCCGTCCGGCAGCTGTTCGGTTTCCACCAGGGGCAGCGGCACATCGTTGACCAGAATTTGCGGACGCTCAACCAACCCGCGCAGGTCCTGAATCCGCAATAGCAGCAACGGTTTCTGTGAAGACACCACCTGTTCCGGCTGGCTCACTTGCTGCCAGTTAGCGGGAAACACAGCTTCAATATGCAGCAGACTCCGGTACACCGGCACGCCGTAAATACCGCGATAGCGCATTTCACTCTGCAGCTCGCCATCAATGCTCAGGGTATCCGGGATCTGGCTGTCCAGTACCTGCCGGTGTTCGATGGCGGTACAGGTTTCGCCGCTGCGGCAATCGCGCTTTTCCACCAGCTGTTTGCGGGTTCTGGGTACCACGATCAGTGGCCCACTGATCTGCTGTTCGCCACTGACCTGCCGGGTAATCTGGTGTTTGACGTGCATCGCTTCATTACTGCGGTCGGATATCTTTCCCTGGATCATTAACAGCGGCATGACCAGCACCAGCATTAGCCCGGCAATAGTGAACATTTTCAATAACAGGTTGGGTCGCATGGCTTCTCTCCCACAAATGACGCCCTCAGTGTGAGAAAACAGTGTGCGAAACCGATTTGAGGGTTTTGTGGGGATTGTGTGGGGGAAAGTGGTGACGAGTTGCGAGAAGCGAGTTTCGAAAACCCGGGCCATTTTTTTCTTCTCGCTTTTCGCTCTATCGCGCCGCCAACAATACTCCTGCGGGAAGAGGTCTATTCGGGGAGGATTAGCCTGGCCTGAACGCCTTCCGGGGTGTTTCCCACCTGCAGGCTGCCGCCGTGCAGACTGGCGATTTCGCTTACCATGGCCAGCCCCAGGCCTGAACTTCTTTCCTGACCCGGCGCCGGCAGGGAATAGAAACGCTCGGTGATGCGTTCAAGCGCATAGTCAGGAATCATGGGGCCAGTGTTGGTTACTGTGAGACAGGCTGCTTCAACATGCACCTCGATCGTGGTTTTCTCTTTGGCAAAACGCAGGGCGTTATCCAGCAGATTGAACAGCGCCAGCTTAAGGGTCTCCGCTTCCGCCAGCAGGGTACCTTCATTCACGGCCACCTCCTGCCGCTTTTCAGCCAGCAGCGAATAGCGGCTGTGTTGCCATTCCTGCACCAGAGCGGAAATTGCCACGGCACTTTTTCGATGCGGCAGGCTTTCCAGTTTTTCCAGCCTCGCCATGGCCAGCAACCGGTCCAGTAGATCACTCAACCTGATGCTTTCGTGTATCACATTATCCGTGAAACGGTGCAGGGCCGGATCGCGCACTTCCTCTGCCAGGATTTCCCCGGCACCACGAATCGCCGCCAACGGGCTTTTCATTTCATGGGTCAGCAGGGTCACGTTATCTTCCAGCTGTGCCCGTGCCTCCAGGCGTCGACGCATGGCGGTGACGGCATCCGCCAGGTCACGAATTT
>NZ_LWFX01001726.1:0-4184 GCF_001635175.1 Alcanivorax sp. HI0083
GGACGCCGGACGCCGGACGCCGGACGCCGGACGCCGGACGCCGGACGCCGGACGCCGGACGCTAGAAGCTAGAAGCTAGAAGCTAGAAGCTAGAAGCTAGAAGCTAGAAGCTAGAAGCTAAATCCCGGCGTTGAGTCATTCAGTTTTAAAGCGGTAATACCCCAAGGTATTGCCGCTTTTGCGTTTAGCATCCGGCGTCTGGCATCAAGCGTGGCCACGTGCAGCGTGTCGCCTGTTGCCTATCTGCTCTACAATGCCAGCGTTTTTAACCTCGGAGTGTTCCATGTCTGCTACCCCTTTTGTGGATTCCCATTGCCATCTGGATCGCCTGAATCTTGACGCCCATGGTGGCGATTTCGAGACGATGATGGCGGCCACGGCGCAGGCGGGGGTCAGCCATATGCTGTGTATCGGTGTGGATCTGGAAAGCTTCCCGCAGGTGCAGGCACTGGCCGAGCAATACGAGAACGTGTTTGCCAGCGTTGGCGTGCACCCTCTCTACAAGGAATCCCGCGAGCCACAACCCAACGAATTGGTGGAGCGGGCCGGGCACCCCAAGGTGGTGGCGATTGGCGAGACCGGGCTGGATTACTTTTACGCCAGGGAAGAGCGTGAGTGGCAACAACGCTACTTCGTGGCCCATATTCAGGCGGCTCGGGAAACCGGCCTGCCGCTAGTGGTGCATACCCGTGGCGCCAAGGAAGACACGCTGGCGTTGTTGCGTGAGCATGGTGGTGGTCAGGTGCGCGGGGTGTTGCACTGTTTCACCGAGGATCTGGACATGGCCCTGCAGGCCATTGAGATGGGTTTCTATATTTCCATCTCCGGCATTGTGACCTTCCGCAATGCCCAGGCCCTGCGCGACACCGTGAAGCAGCTGCCGCTGGAGCGGCTGCTGATTGAAACCGACTCGCCCTGGCTGGCGCCGGTGCCGTTCCGTGGCAAGCCCAATGAACCGCGTTACGTGGCGCAAGTGGCTGAATGCGTCGCCGAGCTTCAGGGGGTCAGTGTGGCGGAGCTGGCCAAGGCCACCGCGGATAATTTCTTTTCCCTGTTTAACAAGGCGCAGGCATGAATCTGTATGCAATGATGGCGCTGGCAGCGCTATGTTGTGGAGCCGTGGCGGCACTGTTGGCTGTGCTGATCGAGCGGCGCCGGGCGGCGGTTCGCGAGGCGGCGCTGTTGGCGGAAAAGCAGGCCTTGAGCGAGCCCTTGGCCCAGGTGCCGTTGCTCAAGCAGCAGCTGCAAGAGCAGCAACAGCGTCAACGGGACAGCGACGCGCAGTTGCAACAGTTGGGGTCCGAGAAAGCGCGGCTGGAAGAACGTCTGGCTGGCCAGCAGGAGAAACTGGCCTTTTCCGAGCAAAGCCGCAACCAGCTGAAACAGGAGTTTGAAAACCTGTCAGGGAAGGTGCTTGAGCAGCGCGGCAAGCAGCTGCAGGAGCAGCACCAACAGGGCCTGGATGGCATGCTCAAGCCGTTTCGTGAGCAGCTGGCGGATTTCCGTCGCCGGGTGGACCAGATTCACAGTGACGAGACCCGCGCCCAGGCGTCCCTGATCGAACAGCTGGGCCACCTGAAAAGCCTGAACCAGCAGATGCACGAAGACGCCCGCAACCTGACCGATGCGTTGAAAGGGCAGGCCAAGACCCAGGGTAACTGGGGTGAAATGATTCTGGAGCGGGTGCTGGAGTCTTCCGGCCTGACCCGGGGCCGTGAATACGAAACCCAGGTCACCCTGAAGGACGAGAGCGGCCAGCGTCGCCTGCCCGATGCCATCGTTCACCTGCCGGAAAACAAGGATGTGGTGATTGATGCGAAAGTGTCTCTGGTTGCCTATGAGCGGTTGTCTTCGGCGTCTACGTCAGAGGAGCGCGAACAGGCATTACGTGATCACCTGACCTCACTGCGCAGCCATATCAAGGGCCTGGACACCAAGGATTACAGTGGCCTTGAAGGGATCCGCAGCCTGGATTTCGTGCTGCTCTTTATTCCCATCGAAGGGGCTTTCATGGTGGCGATGGAGCAGGATTCCAGCCTCTATACGGATGCCTTTGCCCGCAACATTGTCCTGGTCAGCCCGACCACGCTACTGGTGACCCTGCGCACCATCCAGAATATCTGGCGTTACGAATACCAGAACCGCAATGCGCTGGATATTGCCGATCGTGCCGGGAAAATCTGTGACCAGGTGTCGCTGATCGGGGAATCCATGGACGATCTGGGTGACAAGATCGGCAAGGCCCAGACGGCATGGGACACCACCTTCAAACGTCTCAGCAGTGGCCGCGGCAATCTTTACCGCCAGGCCCAGCAATTGAAGGATCTGGGCGCCAAAGCACGCAAGGCGTTACCGGAGCCTGGCGATGATGAGGATGATGGGGTCAGGATGACGGATCAGTCAGGCCGTAAAGAAACATAAGAAGTGTAAAATGTTTACTTTATATAAAGTAAATTTTAGATAATTTAAATGCAGTGNAATTGCTTGCAATTTGATGAACTTTGTCGCTAAAAGTGGCAAAAGAGGGCGGAAAATGACGGGACTTGGTGGTCATTTTTCAGTGTCTTCAGGTACGAATGTGCCACCATTGTAATATCAGAACTGGGTCACAGGATTACGCCGAAAACCTTAGTTAGTATGCGCTCCGTAACGTAATGCTAACGAAAGGTAATTTTATGTATCGTTTGATGTTCGCCCTGATGCTGGGGATGGGCCTGGCTCAAACGGTATCGGCGCTTGACGCTCAACCTCGCATTATCGGGGGACAGGACGTAGCAACAATCCGGCCGTGGATGGCCGAAGTGGAAATCAGTCGATCCGGAAACCCTGCCTACGCTGCCACGCTGTGTGGCGGAACCTTGATTGCGCCCGGCTGGGTGCTGACGGCCGCACACTGTGTGGTGACTTCCAGCGGTGCGACCTTGCAGGCGGGGCAATTGTTTGTGGCCCTGGGGAGCCTGGATCGCACAACCGCTAATCCGCCGGAGCGCCTGGCGGTGTCCTCGGTGCGGGTGCACCCGGATTACCGTGCTGTCACTTTCCACAATGATCTGGCGCTGTTGCAGCTGGCCTCAGACAGCACCGCCACGCCACTGGACCTGGCCAAACCGCAGACCGTGTCTGCGCTGACCAGGGGCAGTAGCGACGAAGCCCTGCAGATAATGGGGTGGGGCTCCACCTCTCCCAGCGGCAATGGCCTTTCCAATTCTCTGCGCGAAGCCCGTGTGGACTACGTGTCCAGCGGCTATTGCGCCAGCCAGTGGAGCAACCTGAGCGGTAACCAGATTTGTGCGGGTGAAATGAACCCCCGGGGTGTCGCCCAGGATTCCTGTCGGGGTGATAGTGGCGGGCCTTTGGTGTACGGCGAGCCGGGGCAGCAATGGCTGGTCGGGGTTACCAGCTACGGCCATGAGCAGTGTGCCACCGCCGGCGTGCCGGCAGTTTATACCCGTGTGGACCGTTATCTGACCTGGCTGGAACAAACCACCTCGGGCAGCCTTGTGGATCTTGCCCTCACGGGCGCCACCGCTGATACCTACAGCAGCCCAGGGGCTGCCACCACGCTGCGTACCGGTATTACCAACACCAGCCAGCAGACCCTGGCCAATAATGTGGGCCTGCGAGTCACGCACAAGAACGGGCTCACGGTACGTGTTCCCGGGTTGGCTTGTGTAAAGCGCAGTGGCTATACAGATTGCCGTGGCAGCACGGATCTGACGCTTGGCCAGCAAACCGAGACTTACAGTGTCGTTCTCAGTGCCAGTGGCCGCTGGGTGGATGAGGTTCGCGTTGAGCCGATTAGCAGTGTGTCCCATGACTATTTCGCCGGCCTGGGCGAAAGCTTCAAGTTGGTCTTCAGCAATGAGCCGGATGTGGTACTCAGCCTGACCACGCAGCGGGGCAATGATGGCCTGGTGCGGGTCAATGCCCAGGTCACCAATGCGGCGACCCATCAGGCAGCGGCGCGGGTGCGGGTTGGCTTTACCTTGCCGTCCGGGTGGAGTCCGGTGTCACTGCCTGAGAACTGTGCCGGGGGCGGCCTGGTGCAATGCGGGCTTGGCGATATGTCGCCGGGTGAAGTGGCGTCCCAGCAACTGATTCTGGACGGTCAGGGCGATGATAGCCTGGCAGTGCAGGTGTGGACCGATAACGGGGATTACCCGGCGGACGATAGCTCGGCAAGC
>NZ_LWFX01001727.1:0-3784 GCF_001635175.1 Alcanivorax sp. HI0083
GCCGGTGCCGTAGCCCATCAGCACGAAGTTGGCGACCCATACCGGCACCGCTTCACCGCTGATCGGGTGGGTGGCGGTGAGGCCGGTGTAGATGCCTTTCTTTTCCATGGTCGCCATGTCGGCTTCGGCGGTCTTGGTGTTCTGGCATTCTTTGACGAAGTCGGCGACTTCGTGGTTGGCCGCCGCCGCTTTTTGCGCCAGCGGGTGGCCGGCGGCCACCGCCACATAGCTCACGCCCATGAGCGTGTCCGGGCGGGTGGTATAAACGCGCAGGGAGTCTTCTCCTTCAATGGAGAAGTCCAGCTCCACCCCTTCAGAGCGGCCGATCCAGTTGCGCTGCATGGTTTTGACCTGCTCCGGCCAGCCATCCAGCTGATCCAGATCATTAAGCAGCTCGTCGGCGTAGTCGGTGATCTTGATAAACCACTGGGGAATTTCCTTCTGTTCCACCAGAGCGCCGGAGCGCCAGCCACGGCCATCAATGACCTGCTCGTTGGCCAAGACGGTTTGGTCTACCGGGTCCCAGTTCACTGTGGACATTTTCCGGTACACCAGCCCTTTCTCGTACAATTTGGTGAAGAACCACTGTTCCCAGCGATAATATTCCGGCGTACAGGTGGCCAGTTCCCGGTCCCAGTCGTAGCCGAAGCCCAGGCGCTGTAGTTGCCCGCGCATGTAGTCGATGTTCTCGAAGGTCCACTTGGCCGGGGCCACCTTGTTCTTGATCGCCGCGTTTTCCGCCGGCAGGCCGAATGCATCCCAGCCCATGGGCTGCAGCACGTTTTTGCCCTGCATGCGCTGGTAACGGCTGACCACATCGCCGATGCTGTAATTGCGCACGTGGCCCATGTGCAGGCGGCCAGACGGATAGGGAAACATGCTCAGGCAATAGAATTTTTCCTTGCCGGCATCCTCGGAGACCTTGAAGCTTTGATTATCATCCCAGTACTGCTGGGCTTGGGCTTCGATCTGATCGGGGCGATACTGTGCGTCCATCGGCTCTCTTTTCTTGATCATAAAAACAAACGGGAACAGGGCGACCTTGGGGAACATCCCGGCCGTGAAGGGGACATAGGATACATGAGCTTAGCCCGGATTTCTCAGTGCGCGGGTGTCCATATGCGCAATCTTAACGATAAATACCGCAGGCGTGGGCGCCTGCCGGGTGTGGATGTGGTGAGGTCCCGCCCATGGTGCTGACCTACCTGATGCTGCTGGTGCTGGTGGGGGCCAGCCTGCCGGCGGTGGTGCGCAGTTTCTTGCCGCCCTTGCCGCGCCGGATTACCGGCATTACCCCCCAGGCGGTGGTGGTGCTGGGCGCCGGTCGGCGCCAGCGCAATGGCCGATTTTTCCTGACTACCCGTGGGCTGCGGCGGTTGAAGCTGGCGGCGGAACTGGCCCACGAGCACGGCTTGCCGCTACTGGTCAGTGGCGGTATCAGCCAGACCCCCATGCACGACAACGAGCCCAGTGAAGCGGACCTGATGGCCAAACAGGCCCTGCGCCGCTGGCCGACGCTCAATGTGATCAAGGAAACTCGCAGTCGCACTACCTGGGAAAACGCTTGCTATAGCAGTGAGTTGTTGGCCGAGCGAGGCATGGATGAGGTGATGCTGGTCAGCGACCGTGCTCACTTGCCCCGGGCCCTGTTGTGTTTCCAGAGTCAGGGCGTGCTGGCCCAGGCGGCGTGGAGCAAGCGATTGCCGAAGCAGGAGTGGTTGCCTTCGGCGGGAGCCTTATCCATGGTGCCGGAGATCTGGTACGAGTGGCTGGCGCTGGTGTGGTATCACGTTCGCTATTTGTGAGGGATGGATGCCTAACGCCAAATGCCGGATGCCAAACGCCCAAGAGAAAACCTGAAACCCCGGGGAATGTTAGAGACGTCTGACCTGTCAGGCGTCAGGTGTCGTGCGTACTCCCCCCAGTGCCTCCACCGCCTGATACTGGCTGAGAAATACCTGGCCGCTGAGCACGCTCAGCAGGTCGGTTTTTTTCAGGCGGTCCATCACCGGGCCTTTCACTTCCGATAAATGCAGGCTGACGCCGGCATCTTTCAATCGTTGATTCAGGCTTTCCAGGCTTTCCACTGCACTGGCGTCCAGGTGGTTGATGGCGGAGCACATCAGCACCACATGGTCGACGCCCGGGCGGGCCATGGCGCGGTCGTAGAGCAGATCTTCCAGGGGCCGGGCATTGCCGAAATAGAGTGACTCATCCACCCGAATGGACAGTATCTGATCGCTGACAATGGCGTCGTGGCGATCGATATTGCGGAAATGCTGGGTGCCGGGTACCTGTCCCACTTCGGCCACATGGGGCTGGCTGGTGCGCCACAGAAACAGGGCAACGGACAGCCCCACGCCGATGAGCAGGCCGGTTTGTACATTGATTAGTAGCACGCCGAGCAAGGTGGCCAGCATGGCGACGCTGTCAGGGCGGCTGTATTGCCACAGGTGACGAATTTCGCCCAATTCGATCAGTGGAATAATGCCAACCACGATGATCGCAGCCAGGGTCGCCAGGGGCAGGGCGTGAAACAGCCCGGTAAAAAACAGGGCCACCAGCGCAATGCCGATACCGGTAAGCAAGCCGGTCATGGGGGTGCGGGCGCCGGCGTCGAAGCTCACCGTGGTGCGGGAAAAACTGCCGGTCACTGCGAAGGAGCCGGACAGGCCGCTGGCCAGGTTGGCCAGCCCCAGGCCCATCAGCTCCCGGTTGGGGGAAATGCGTTCACGGCGGCGCGCGGCCAGTGCCTGGGCCAGGGAGATGGATTCCACAAAGCCGATCAGTGCGAGCAACAGTGCGGGAGTGATCAGGGTTTTCCAGTGGCCCCAATCCATTCGCGGAGCGGACAGATGAGGCAGGCCACTGGGGATACCGCCGACAATGGCGAGCCCGCGCTGTTCAAGATGGAAGAAAAACGCCAGGACGGTGGTGATCAGCACGGCCAGGATGGGGCCGGACTTGCCCAGAAAGGCGCTGAGCCAGCCGGGCAGGGGGCTGCGTTTGAGCGGGCCGGCCAGTTGTTTGGGTATCAGCAGGCAGACGATGGCGATGGTGCTGATGCCCACGGTGAGCCAGTGGCTGTGGTTGAGCTGGGCAAGCAAGCTGCGTCCCAGTTGCAGCACGTTTTCGCCGTCGGCCTCGATGCCCAGCAGGTGTTTGAGCTGGCTGCCGGCGATCAAAATGGCGCAACCGCTGACAAAGCCGATGATGACCGGGTGACTGAGCAAATTGGTGAGCCAGCCGAGGCGCAGTACAGCCATGGCTATCAGGAAAACCCCGGAGAGCAGGCCCATACCGATGGCGGCCTGGATGAACAGTTGCGGATCGCCCTGGGCCAGGGCGCCGGCGGCGGAAGCGGTGATCAGTGAGGTCAGTGCTGCAGGCCCAACGGACAGGCTGCTGCTGGTGCCGAACAGGCCATAAAGGATCAGTGGCAGCATGCTGGCATAAAGCCCGGTTTCCGGGGGCATGCCGGCGAGCAGGGCGTAGGCCAGCCCCTGGGGCACCAACAAAATGGTGACGATGACAGCGGCCAGACCGTCTCCGGCCGCGTCGGCGCGGGTGTAGCGAGCCAGCCATTCGCTGGCAGGCAGCCAGCGCAACAGGTGCAGGGCTCGCGGCATATTACTGGCCCCGGCGCTGGTCGAGCCGCTCCGCCAGGGCGCTCAGGTCGTACCCGGCCTGTTCGGCGGTGGCGAGAATGCTGCCGTTGTCCTGCTCGGTGGCCTGGGTCAGCGCCCACAGGGTGGTGCTGCGCGTACCGGTGCGGCAGAAGGCC
>NZ_LWFX01001728.1:0-3015 GCF_001635175.1 Alcanivorax sp. HI0083
AACAAGCCGAACAGGCCCACGCTGCCGAAGGCCGCACCGGACACCAAACCACGCCCGAGCATGTCGCGGCGGCTGATGGGTTTGCCGTGGCCCAGATTTAATAGCGGGGCGTCGGGGTGCAAGGCCTGTGGTTTTTTCATCATTCTTTTCATGGTCGTGCCCCTTATTGAAACAGCATGGTGGCGCTGCCCAGCATGGCCGCGCAGGCCGCCTTGGTGGCGGTGGCGGTGCGCTCCACGCAGTCACTGCTGCATTGGGTCAGGTTGGTATTGAACAGCAGGTTTTCCAGCTCGCTTTCAACCCCGTTGCGGTCTGGCTGGCTGGCCTGGCCATTACCGACCATGCGTTCAAACAACGGTGAAATGACCCAGTCTTTCCAGTTCTGCTGGCTGAGGGTGTCGGCGCCCAGGTTGTAATTCATGCCTATGAACAGAGGCTGAATGCTGGTGTCATTGCTGATTTCTGCTTCTACCAACGCGTTGCAGTACTCAATGGCGAGCTGGGCAATCCCCACTTGATGCGCCGTGAGGAAGGCTTCGATATTTTCCTCGCTGGGCAATTGGGCGCGCAGGCGTCGGTAGGTGTCCGGCACCTCGCCGTAGCCTTCCGGCACCCCGGTGAGCTGGCTCATGGTGGCGTTGATTTCGGCAAAGTTGCGCAGGCCGGGCAGGGGCTGTTCGCCGTACTGGTTGGGTGTCAGCGGCAGGGGCTGCGGGTCGGTGTGCACATTGGTGTGGCTGCCCAGGCGTTCGAAGGTGAGGAAGAACTCGTCGTTTTCCTGGCCTTGCTCCACGGGTAGCAGGGTGCCCAGGCGGGACAGGGTTTCGCCCTGTTCGCTGTAGCCTTCACCGCCAATCAGGGTGTCCACCGTGGCAAAGGACTGGGCCACGTCGGGGACGCGACCGTTGATGCCCAGGCGCAGGCCTTGCAATGCCACTTCCGATTCGACGATATCCTGTTCCAGGTTGATGAAATAGGGCGCGGCGAACAGGTAGCTGTAGTTATCGAAGCGGGACACTTCGAACACCAGGTAGGCGCCGGGCTGATTGATCAGGTGGCCGATGTAGAAAGGCAGGAAGTAGCGCTCGCCCACCCCGGCGGCAAAATTGGTGCGGATCTGTTCGCCAGTGAGCGCCCGGCTGTGAAGGGCGGCAAACCGGATTACCCCTTCCCAGGGGCGGTCGTTGGAGGCTTCGTTGCCGAGTACCAGGGCAAAGGTGTCATCCCAGGTGTTGAGCAGGCTCGGGGTAACCGGGTCGGTGGCGCCATTGCGTTCACCATTGATGTAGAGCTGGCGGCCGTTAACCGGGTCAAAGGTGATGGCGACATGCTGCAGGCTTGCCTGAAGCGGGTCATCGGCGGTGGCCAGTACCGGCTCACCGTTGCTGTCGGTGGCTTCGCCGATGCGCTGGTAGGCCAGGTAGTTGCTGCCGCTTTGGGCCAGGGTCAGGTTACGGGCCATGGTGCCGGCGGAGTAGCTGATGATGTGGGCATTGTCCTGCCCGGTGCTGGCGGGAACCAGCCAGGCTTCCAGGGTCAGTTCGCCGGTGGCGGCAATCAGGTCGGTGAGTTTTTTGCTGGTCTGGGTGCTGCCCTGGGCTTTGCCGCCGTTGAGGCGAATGCCCCAGCCGCCTTCCCAGGCCACATCGCCGCTGAATTGCAGGTGAATGGGGGGCTCCACGCCGGAGGAATCGTAGGCCGTCAGGCCTTCGCCGGTTTTGAACTCATAACGGGCGACCACGTTGCTTTCGTAGCGTCCGCCCCCAGCGGCCAGGGTGCCGTCATCCACGGTGAGTGCCTTGCTCAGCACCAGATCGCCATCCGGTGCGGTGGCGGTAATGTTGTTGGCCATGGCGCGAATGGCGTCTTCCATGGCGTCGGCATCGTTGCTGCAGCTGTCGCTCCAGCAGTTGTGGTTGTCTTCGCGCAGGCGCTCTACCAAGCGGCTGAGTTCAGGCTGGTTCAGGTCAATCTTGCTTTGCGCGGCACTGTAGGCTTCGTCCACATCATCGGCGGCCAGGTAGGGCGCCTGCGGGGTGGCGGCATCGCTGCGGTGGCATTCGCTGCAATGCGGCTCCAGTAGCGGGTAGACAGTGGTTTCGAACAGCCCGCTGTCCACCGGGAAGTTTTTGCTGTCACCGGGATCGTACAGGGGCGGTGGGTCCAGCTCGGTGGTGCCGCCACCCAGGCCCAGGGTTTCTCCGGCCCAGGCGCTGATCCAGGTGCTGATCTGGTCGGCACAGACCTGCGGGTCCGCTTCCCAGCAGTTATGGCCACCGGCTACTTTCTGCACCATGCGCGATGTCGCGGGCTGGTTCAGGTTGATCAGCGGGTTTGCCGCCGCATAGGCGGCGTTGATATCACCGGTTTGCACAAAGGCAGGTTGCTGGTTGCGGTGGCAGGCACCGCAACGCTGTTCACTGACCAGGTTGTTCCAGATGTATATCTTGAAGGCGGAGGTGTCTGCGTTGCGCGGGGCGGGGCCGGTGTAATTCACGCCACTATCGCCAGTGCCGGTATCCACGTTCGGTTGTGTGTCGGCACCGCTGCCACTGCCGCCACAGCCACTGAGCAAGGTGATGAGCAGGCTGGCCAGCAGGGCTGCCGCGCGGGGATGAGCAAGCTGAGAATACGTCATCCGTTACTCCCCCATGCAGTAGGTGGCCGCATCAGAAAACAGGGTTTTCATGCGGTAGTTATCGTTTTTGAAGTGGCTGGTCATGCTGGCCAGCTCGGCGGTGTCGGCACCGTCGGCGGGTTTGCGCAGACACACGGTCTGGAACACTTTTTCTGCCTGGCAGGTGGCAAAGACTTCACTGTGGGCCAGTTCCTTGCCCATGCTGGCGGCCCCTTCGCCGCTGCCCGGGAGGTTCGGATCCCAGCCCAGGTTGGCATTGGGGCCCTTGCGCCAGTAGTTGTCCCAGCTGTTGTCGGGGGTGATGTAGCCCCAGGGGAAGTTGTTGCCGTTGATCAGGTATTTGCCCTGCACCCGTGTGCCGGTGTCGGCATCGTTGC
>NZ_LWFX01001729.1:0-3248 GCF_001635175.1 Alcanivorax sp. HI0083
CTCCTCAGGCGCGCTGAGCACTTGCCGCAACAGCGGATCATTCGGGTTGCCCCGCTCGATCAGGTCCACGTAGCGACGCGGCACCCGCAAGGGAAAATCGCCTGCCGCCGCCAGGCTGGCGGGCAGGTCCTGCGGAGTCAGTCCCAGCTGCGCAAACAGCTCCGCCGGGTCGGTAATCAGATCGGCCTGCTGGCGCTGCCAGTCCGGCAACTCCCAACCGGCCGCTTCCTGCGTTATCATTGCCAGCCTTTCCAATGCCATACATCAACCTTTGGAACATTATTTATGGCCAACTATTCTACCAGTGAATTCAAGTCTGGCTTGAAAGTCATGCTCGATGGCGACCCCTGCTCCATCATCGAAAACGAATTCGTCAAGCCGGGCAAGGGCCAGGCATTCAACCGCGTGAAACTGCGCAACCTGCGTAACGGCAAGGTCTGGGAGCGCACCTTCAAGTCCGGCGACTCCCTGGAAGGCGCCGACGTGATGGACGTCCCCATGCAGTACATCTTCAACGACGGTGAATTCTGGCACTTCATGGACCAGACTTCCTTCGAGCAGAAGCAAGCCGACGAAGCGGCTGTGGCCGACGCCAAGCAATGGCTCAAGGAAGAAGACATCTGTGAGGTGACCCTCTACAACGGTGAGCCACTGTCCGTGAGCCCGCCCAATTTCGTGGAGCTGGAAATCACCGAAACCGACCCGGGCCTGAAAGGCGACACCGCTGGCACCGGTGGCAAACCCGCCACCCTGAGCACCGGTGCAGTCGTGCGCGTTCCGCTGTTCGTGCAGACCGGTGAAATCGTCAAAGTGGACACCCGGACCGGCGATTACGTGGGTCGGATTAAAAGCTAGACGCCTGACGCCAGATGCCTGACGAGCATACCCCAATGCATGACTGGCAGCCCACCGCCTCTCTGGAGGCCATGAAAGCGCGCGCTGAGCTGCTACGCACAGTGCGCGCCTTTTTTGATGCCCGCAACGTGCTGGAAGTGGACACCCCGCAACTGGCCCACCACGGCGTCAGCGACCTGCACATCCAGTGCATCCCAGTGGCAGGTTACGGCTACCTGCAGAGCTCCCCCGAATACCACATGAAACGACTGCTGGCCGCCGGCAGCGAGCCGATCTACCAGATCTGCAAGGCGTTCCGGGATGGTGAGGCCGGCAGGCGACACAACCCGGAGTTCACCATGCTGGAATGGTATCGGCCGGGCTTTTCCCTCAAGGATCTGGTGGACGAATGCCTGGCGCTGTTTGCCAAACTCTTTTGCGACACGCCCTCGCAGACTTACTCCTTTCGCGAACTGTTCCTGCAGGTCACCCGGCTTGATCCGCTCACCGCCAGTGACGCGGAACTGGTGGCCTGCGCGCAATACCATGGCGCACCGCCAGGGCTGAGCAAAACCGCCGCCGTGGACTACCTGATGGCCACCAAAGTGGAAGCTGCCCTGCCCGCCGAACAGCTCTCTGTGGTCACTGACTTCCCCGGCTGGGCCGCCGCACTGGCGCAAACCCATAAAGACGAAGACGGCGCCTTGCTCGCCCGCCGATTCGAGATCTATTACCGCGGCCTGGAACTGGCCAACGGCTATCAGGAACTCACCGACCCGGACGAACAACGCCAACGTTTCGAGCAGGACAATACCCTGCGCAAGAAGCATGGATTGAACCCCATGGCCGCGGATCCTTTCTTGCTTGACGCCATGGACGCCGGCCTGCCCGCCTGCAGCGGCGTAGCCATGGGCGTAGAGCGGCTACTGATGGCACAGCAAAGCCATGGCCGCATTGACGACGTCCAGACCTTTCCCTGGTCCCGCGCCTGAACCCGCTTTTCGCTTCAATCACCGGGAGAGAATGTTCACGCTCCACACGGCTCACGTTCAGCAGACCCGATTTTCAGCCTTATCCTGGCCCATTGAGCGTCACTCGTAGCACCCCGCCAGCCTGCTATACTCGCCGCACACCCCGTTCGGTTACCGGATCAACAAGGAACGCCATGAAATACCGCGATCTTCGAGACTTCATCAGCCAGCTGGAACAACTTGGCGAACTCAAGCGCATCACCGTTCCGGTGGACCCGAATCTGGAAATGACCGAAATCTGCGACCGCACCCTGCGCGCCGGCGGGCCCGCCCTGCTGTTTGAAAACCCGGTGGGCTTTGGCACCCCGGTGCTGGGCAACCTGTTCGGCACCGAGCGCCGAGTCGCGCTGGGCATGGGCCGCGACTCAGTGGCGGAGTTGCGTGAACTGGGCGAACTGCTGGCTTTCCTCAAGGAACCGGAGCCGCCCAAGGGCTTTCGCGATGCCTGGGAAAAACTGCCGGTATTCCGCAAGGTCCTGAGCATGAGCCCCAAGGTGTCCAACTCCGGCCCCTGCCAGGAAAAGGTGCTGGAAGGCGATGAAGTAGACCTGTACAAGCTGCCCATCCAGACCTGCTGGCCCGATGATGCCGGCCCCCTGGTCACCTGGCCGCTGGTGATCACCCGCGGCCCCAACAAGGAACGCCAGAACCTGGGCATCTACCGCCAACAGCTGATTGGCCGCAACAAGCTGATCATGCGCTGGCTTAGCCACCGGGGCGGCGCGCTGGATTTTCAGGAATGGCAGCAACAGCATCCCGGCGAGCCATTCCCGGTGAGCGTGGCGTTGGGCGCCGATCCTGCCACCATTCTCGGCGCGGTGACCCCGGTTCCCGATACCCTCAGCGAGTACGCCTTTGCCGGTTTGCTACGCGGCTCCAAGACCGAGCTGGTAAAATGTATCGGCAATGACCTGCAAGTCCCCGCCAGCGCCGAATTTGTTTTAGAGGGCTACCTCTACCCGGACGACATGGCAGACGAAGGCCCCTTCGGCGACCACACCGGGTATTACAACGAGGTGGAACGCTTCCCGGTGTTCACCGTGGAACGCATCACCCACCGCCGCGACCCCATTTACCACAGCACCTACACCGGCCGGCCACCGGATGAGCCGGCAGTGCTGGGCGTGGCCATGAACGAAATCTTCGTGCCGATCCTGAAAAAACAGTTCCCGGAAATTGTGGACTTCTACCTGCCCCCGGAAGGCTGCTCCTACCGCATGGCGGTGGTGACCATGAAGAAGCAGTACCCGGGCCATGCCAAGCGGGTAATGATGGGCGTGTGGTCCTTCCTGCGCCAGTTCATGTACACCAAGTTCGTGATTGTCTGCGATGACGACGTCAACGCCCGCGACTGGAAAGACGTGATCTGGGCCATGACCACCC
>NZ_LWFX01001730.1:0-3944 GCF_001635175.1 Alcanivorax sp. HI0083
TTCCAGCCCCTTGGCCGAATGCAACGTCATCATCTGCACTGCATCCTCGTGGGCGTCGGCCTGCCCCTCGCCGGACTCCAGTGCCGCGTGATCCAGAAACGCAGTCAGGCTGTCCAGTTCCGACTCTTCGTCTTCGTCACCGAATTCACGGGTGGCAGAAAGCAGTTCGCGCAGGTTTTCCAGCCGCTGCTGGCCCTTTTCGCCTTTTTCCTTGCCGTGGAATTCCAGCAGGCCACTGGCCTCGATCACATGTTCGGTGGTTTGCGCCAGGTTCAAACCCTCGCACTGCTGCTCCAGCTGCGCGATCAAGTTCAGGAACACAGCAAGGGCATTAGTGGCACGGGCAGTAAGCAATTGCTCACCCACTACCGCCTGAGCCGCTTCCCACAGGGATACGCTTCGCTGGCGGGCCACCTCCCGCAGGGTTTCCAGGGTCTTGTTGCCGATGCCACGGGTAGGCGTATTCACCACCCGTTCGAAGGCCGCATCCGCATGACGATGGCTGAGCAGGCGCAGGTAGGCCAGCGCGTTCTTGATTTCCACCCGCTCGAAGAAGCGTTGCCCACCATAGATACGGTAGGGAATCCCCGCCTGCAGAAATGCCTCTTCCAGCACCCGTGACTGGGCGTTGGAGCGATACAGCACCGCCATTTCCCGCCGCGCGGTGCCTTCCTGAAACAGCTTGTCCATGCGCCCGGCAATAAAGCGCGCCTCGTCCACTTCATTGAAACCGGAATAGAGCCGAATCGGATCGCCATCGCCACCCTCGGTCCACAGCTCCTTGCCCAGGCGGTCGCTGTTATTGCCGATCACCGCATTGGCGGCTTTCAGGATGGTACCGGTGGAGCGATAGTTCTGCTCCAGGCGAATGGTGCGGGTGTCCGGGAAGTCGCGGCTGAATTTGTGGATATTCTCGATCTTGGCGCCGCGCCAGCCATAGATGGACTGGTCATCGTCACCGACAATGGTGACCGCGTTATTTTCGTCCGCCAGCAACCGCAGCCAGGCGTACTGAATACTGTTGGTATCCTGGAATTCGTCCACCAGAATGTGCCGGAAGCGGCGCTGATAGTGGCCGCGCAGGTTCTCGTTGTCGCGGAACAGCTCCAGCACCCGCAGCAGCATTTCATTGAAGTCCACCAGCCCGCCACGCTCACAGGCCTCTTCGTAGGCGAAGTAGATCTTCTGCATGGTCAACGCGAACAGATCGCCGCCCACATCCATATGCCGGGCACGCAGGCCCTCATCTTTCTGGCCGTTAATGAACCAGGTGGCCTGACGGGCCGGCCAGCGCTGCTCGTCCAGCCCCAGCTCCTTGCTCACCCGCTTGATCAGGCGAATCTGGTCGTCCGCATCGATGATCTGGAAGCCCTGGGGGAGCCCGGCCTCCTGCCAGTGGGCCCGCAGCAACCGGTGGGCAATGCCGTGGAAGGTGCCCACCCACATGCCGTCGGCGGACATATCCAGCAGCTGCTCAATACGTCCGCGCATTTCCGCGGCGGCCTTGTTGGTAAAGGTCACCGCCAGAATGCCAAACGGCGAGGCCTGCTCAGTGGCAATCTGCCAGGCGATCCGGTGCACCAGCACCCGGGTTTTTCCCGAGCCGGCCCCGGCCAGCACCAGCAAATGTCGGTCATCGGCAGCCACCGCATCGCGCTGGGCCGGGTTCAAGCCATCAATAAGGGAAGTCACATCATCCATGGCGCGGAAGTTTAGCAGAATGTCCCTGCCGGTGATGCCCGCCAGGGCGGGCAATTTTGCCTGACGGCCCCCTTCTCTATTATTCATCCACGAAAGTCGGTTTCCCTCCCCCCCTACCTGTGGGTAAACTGGAACACAAAAACACTCGGCCCCGAGCCAGAGGAAGAAAACACGGTGTCTTCGCAGTCTCCATCATCCCAGCCGGTACCACCGTTCAACGGTGTACTTAATGAACAGTGTCAATTGCTGCTAAGCGGCATCGCCGCCCTGTTGCTGCTGGAAAGTGCCGCCGCCATTACCCTGGTGTGGACTTACTGGTTTACCCCGATGGCCCACTCGTCCCTGCTGATCTGGCTGGGTGTCATTGCGGCGGTACAGATTGTCCGCCTGCTGGTCCTGCCCTATTGTCGCCGCCGTCTTGATGCCCAGGAAACCATGCCGTTCTGCCGCCGCATGCTCTCCGGGCTGGCCCTGTCCACGCCGTTGCTGATCGGCCTGGCCGGCTACCTGTTCAACCCGCTGGAAAGCCTGTTTACCCCACAGATGCTGGGCGCCCAGCTGGTTTGTGCCTGCCTGGGCCTGGGCCTCAGCGTGATGGCGCTGGCCGCCTACAGCAGCCATTTCCCCACCGTGTTCCTGTATCTGTTGATGCTGCTGGGCCCGACCGTGGCCCGCCTGGCGGAAACCCAGGAGAATCACCCGCTCTCACTGTTTGCTCTGATATCCCTGCTGGGACTGTTCTTTCTGGTCGCCGCCCGCCGCATCAACCGCACCGGCCACCAGGCGATGATGCTGCAGGCCAGCAACCGCTCCCTGATTGATTACCTGAACCGGGCCCGCGGCGACGCCGAAGCCCTGAACGAAAAGTTGGCGCAGGAAATCTATGAGCGCAAGGAGGCCCGCCAGCGGCTGCAGGAAACCAACGATCGGCTGGAAAGCATGGTGCAGGAACGCACCCAGGCCCTGGGCGAGACCAACACCGCCCTGGCCGCCACCAGTGAACGGCTGGAACTGGCGCTGGAAGCCAGCAACATCGGCCTGTGGGACTGGATGCTGGATACCGGGCGCAACTACCACACCAACTTCGACCGGCTGCTGGGTTACGACAGCGCCTACTTCAAGAATTTCTTCGGCGACCTGGAAACCCTGGTCCACCCGGACGACCTGACCCGCATCCGCCGTGCCATGGTGTCTCACTTCAAGGGCGAGGACAGCCGCTACCACGCGGTGTACCGGCTGCGCCACGCCGACGGCAGCTGGCGCTGGATTGAGGATGAAGGCCGGGTGGTCTCCCGCAGCCGCGACGGCCGCGCCACCCGCATGATCGGCACCCGCCGGGACATCACCGATGACCGCCAGAGCCAGGAACAGCAACGCCTGGCCGCCACCGTGTTCGAAAATGCCCCGGAAGGCATCTTCATCCTCGATCAGGCGTTCCGCTTCCTCGCCGTGAATGCTCGCTTCGAGCAGATCACCGGCTATTCCGAATCCCTGGTCATCGGCCGCCGCATTCTCGAGGATGAACAGACTCACCCCAACCGGGACGTCTACCTGGGTATTACCGCTGCCCTGCAGGAAAACGGCTTCTGGGAAGGGGAAATCAGCGAACGCCGCCGCAATGGTGAAATGTTCCCGGAATGGCTACAGATGAGCGCCGTGCGCGACGAACAGAAACGGGTGATTCGTTATGTGGGCATGATGTCCGACCTGACCTCCCGCAAGGAAACCGAGCAACAGCTGCAATTCCTGTCCAACTACGACCGCCTCACCGGCCTGGCCAACCGTACCCAGTTCCGCGAGCATCTGCACAAATCGCTGACCCTGGCCCGCCTGAACCGGGAAAAAGTGGCCCTGCTGATGATCGACCTGGACCGCTTCAAACCCATCAATGAATCCCTGGGCCATGAAATCGGTGACCGCCTGCTCAAGGCTGCCGCCGAGCGCATTGCCCAACATGCCGGCGGCGAAGAATCCCTGGCCCGGGTGGGCGGCGATGAATTTACCCTGCTGCTGGAAAATCACGGCGGCGAAGGCAGCATCAGCCAGCAGTGCCAGAAACTGATCAACGCCATGAAAAAGCCGTTCCTGATTGACGGCCACGAACTGCTGCTGGGCGCCAGCATCGGCATCAGCCTGTTCCCGGATACCGCCAAAGAAGCCCAGAGCATGATCAACCAGTCCGACATGGCGGTGTACCAGGCCAAGCGCAGCGGCGGCAATAACTTCCAGTTCTATCGCAGCAA
>NZ_LWFX01001731.1:0-2526 GCF_001635175.1 Alcanivorax sp. HI0083
TTCCGCACTAACCGGGCTGTCGGCAATATCTTTTTCTTCGGCGTTCAGTTTGGCGGCCAGTTCACCCATGACCCAGTTGGCGGCCAGCTTGGCGTCACCGCCGGCTTTGGCGGCTGCTTCGAAGAACGCGGCAGTGGCGATGGAGCCGGACAACAGGTCTGCATCGTACTCTGACAGCTGATAGTCGTTGATGAAGCGTGCCTTGCGAGAATCCGGCAACTCGGGCATGGCCGCTTTCAGTTCTTCGATGTCGGCATCGGTAATCGCGACGGGCAACAGGTCCGGGCAGGGGAAATAACGGTAGTCGTTGGCGTCTTCCTTGCTGCGCATGGAGCGGGCGGTGTGCGTGTCGCCATTGTACAGGCGGGTTTCCTGAACGATTTCGCCGCCATCTTCCAGAACGTCAATCTGCCGTTCTACTTCCAGGGCGATGGCCTTTTCCATGAAGCGGAAAGAGTTGAGGTTTTTGGTTTCGGTGCGGGTGCCCAGTGGCTCGCCGGGTTTGCGAACGGAAATGTTCACATCGAAGCGCATGTTGCCCTGGGACATGTCGCCATCGCAGATGCCGATGGAGGTGACGATGGCGTGCAACTTGCGGGCAAAGGCCACGGCTTCTTCGGCGTTGGCCATGTCTGGCTCACTGACGATTTCAATCAGCGGGGTGCCGGCGCGGTTCAGGTCGATGCCGGTCATGCCATGAAAGTCTTCATGTAAAGACTTGCCGGCATCTTCTTCCAAGTGGGCATGATGGATGCGAACGACCTTTTTCTCTCCGTTTTCAAGTTGGATCTCAACGGTGCCAGCACCGACAACCGGCTCGGCCAGCTGCGTGGTTTGATAGCCCTTGGGCAGGTCCGGGTAAAAATAATTTTTCCGTTCAAAAACACTGTGGCGGCAAATGTCGGCATTGATGGCCAGGCCAAACAGGGCAGCCTTGCGTACCGCTTCCCGGTTCACCACGGGCAAGGTGCCAGGCAAGCCCAGATCAACCAGTGATGCCTGGGTGTTCGGTTCTGCGCCGGTGGACAGCTTGCTGCCAGAGAACAGTTTGCTGGCGGTGTTGAGCTGGACGTGCACTTCCAGACCGATAACCACTTCCCAACTCATTGTGCACCTCCAAACGCTGGCGCTTGCTTGTGCCAGTCAGTGGCCTGCTGATATTTGTGGGCCACGTTGAGAATCTGCCCTTCACGGAAATAATTGCCGATGATCTGGGTGCCAGTGGGCAGGCCATTGATAAAACCGGTGGGCATGGACAGCGCCGGCAGGCCGGCCAGGTTGACGCCAATGGTGAAGACGTCGGCCATATACATGCTGACCGGATCGTCCTTTTTGGCGCCGAGTTTGAAGGCGGTTTCCGGCGCCGTGGGGCCCATCAGCACGTCCACTTTTTCAAAGGCGCGGGCGAAGTCGTCGCGGATCAGGCGACGGACTTGCTGGGCGCGGCGGTAGTAGGCGTCGTAGTAACCGGCGGACAAGGCGTAGGCGCCGACCAGGATGCGGCGTTTTACTTCGTCGCCAAACCCTTCGGAGCGGGAGCGTTTGTACAGGTCTTCCAAATCTTTCGGGTCGTCACAGCGATGGCCGAAACGCACGCCGTCAAAGCGGCTGAGGTTGGCGCTGGCTTCTGCCGGGGCAATCACATAGTAGGCCGGCACCGACAGCTTGATGCTGGGCAGGGACACGGACACCACCTTAGCGCCGAGTTTTTCCAGTTCGCGAATGGCGTCACGGCTGTTATCGGCGATGGCGCCATCCAGGGTGTTCGGGAAAAATTCTTCCGGGATGCCGATGGTCAGGCCGCTGATATCGTCTTTCAGGGCGCCCAGATAATCGCCCACCTTTTCGTTGAGGCTGGTGGAGTCGCGAGAATCGTGACCGGCCATGGCCTGCAGCATCAGCGCACAGTCTTCGGCGCTCTGTGCCATGGGGCCGGCCTGATCCAGGCTGGATGCAAAGGCAATCATGCCCCAGCGGGAGACGCGACCGTAGGTGGGCTTGAGGCCGGTGATGTTGTTCAGCGCCGCCGGTTGGCGGATGGAGCCGCCGGTGTCGGTGCCGGTGGCGCCAGGGGCCAGGCGGGCGCCCAGGCAGGCGGCGGCACCGCCGGAGGAACCGCCGGGAACCCGCTCCAGATCCCAGGGGTTTTTCACCGGGCCGTAGTAGCTGGTCTCGTTGGAAGAGCCCATGGCGAACTCATCCATATTGGTCTTGCCCAGCATGACGGCGCCTTCGGCGGCCATCTTTTCCACCACGGTGGCGGTGTAGGGGGCAATAAAGTTGTCCAGCATTTTTGAGCCGCAGCTGGTGCGCACCCCCTCGGTGCAGAAAATGTCCTTGTGGGCGATGGGCAGGCCGGTGAGCAGGCCGGCCTTGCCGGCGGCAATGGCTGCGTCGGCGGCATCGGCTTGGGCCAGCGCCTGGGCGTCGGTGACGGTGACAAAGCTGTTGAGGTCGCCGTCGTATTGCTGAATGCGGGCCAGGAAGTGTTCGGTCAACTCCCGGGAGGAGAAATCCCGGTTGGCC
>NZ_LWFX01001732.1:0-2827 GCF_001635175.1 Alcanivorax sp. HI0083
GATCGAAGAGGAACTGTTGCTGGCCATGCCGCTGGTGGCACTGCATGACCCTTGCCCGACAGCTTTACCGCATGATCGCGGTGAACCTGAGAAACACGAAAACGCGGATAATCCTTTTGCCGTGCTGGCCAAATTAAAAGGTCAAGGCAAGTAAATTCAGGCTGAATAAACGCCCGAGGAGCTCGAAATGGCTGTTCAAAAGAACCGTAAAACCCGTTCCAAGCGCGGCATGCGCCGCTCTCACGACGCGCTGCCCGCCGCTGCGCTGACTGAAGACACCAACACTGGTGAAGTGCACCGTCGTCACCACATTTCTCCGGATGGCATGTACCGCGGCCGTCAGGTGATCAGTCAGGGCGAATCTGACGACGAATAAGTTGTATGAAAACGGGAGCTGCGGCTCCCGTTTTTTTGTGCCCTGCTGGCTGAATGCTGTCTCTGTGCAGTGAAAGGCCGGTTTGTGCGGCACACTGAAATCCTCCTTCGGGAGGATTTTTTGTAAGTGGATTTGTGATTGAATGCGGGGAGCATGTCGCCGCCAGGCGTTTTTTGTCAGAATGCCCCCAAATTTGAATAAAGGAAGCAGCCCATGCCGGTTGTGACGTTAGCAGTGGATGCCATGGGGGGCGATCACGGCTTGTCCGTAACAGTGCCCGCAGTGGCAGCCATGCTGTCTCGCCATGCGCACATGCACATTATCCTGGTCGGCCAGCCCGAGCCGCTGGCTGACGCCTTGTCCCAGGCCAGTATCGCTGACCATCCCCGTATTACCGTCCAGCCTGCTTCTGAAGTGGTGGCCATGGATGACCCGGTTGCCGTGGCTCTGCGGCAGAAGAAAGACTCATCAATGCGCGTGGCCATTAATATGGTCAAGGAAGGGCGGGCCCAGGCGGCAGTCAGTGCCGGTAACACCGGTGCCCTGATGGCGGTGAGCCGCTTTGTGCTGAAAACTCTGCCAGGGGTAGACCGGCCTGCTATCTGCACGGCGATTCCCACGGCCAATGGCCACTGTCACATGCTCGATCTGGGTGCCAATGTGGATTCCGAACCCGTCCACCTGTTGCAATTTGCCCTGATGGGGCAGGCGGTCGTGCGTGCCGTCGATGGGGTGGAGCATCCCCGGGTCGCGCTACTCAACATTGGTGAGGAAGATATCAAGGGCAATGAGCAGATCAAGGAAGCGGCGGGCCTGTTGCGTGAAGCCGGCGACCTGAACTATGTGGGCTTCGTGGAAGGGAATGGCATTTTTGCCGGCGAAGCCGATGTGGTGGTCTGTGACGGCTTTGTCGGTAATGTTTCGCTGAAAACCATGGAAGGCGTGGCGAAAATGATCGGCAACATGTTGCGCGAAGAAATCAAACAATCCTGGTTGCGTAAACTGTGTGGTCTGTTTGCCTTGCCGGTTCTGATCGGGCTGAAAAAGCGTATGGACCCGGACCACTATAACGGCGCCAGCCTGGTTGGTCTGCGCGGAGTGGTGGTGAAAAGCCACGGTGGTACCAGCAAGGAAGGCTTTGCCTGCGCGCTGGAAGTGGCGCAACTGGAAGCCCGGCGCAATGTGCCTTCTCTGATCAGTGATGCACTGGGCCAGGCCAGCACCGACTGAAATCCTGTGTCGGGGTCGGCTGGCCTCGATGCTGTTCATACTTTGTTTCAGGCCCGACCGGACAGCGAAAGCGAAAGCCGGCATACTGCGGCCTGCCTATTCCTGTCTATTTTCAAGGGGATGTTGAATGTCGAAGACAGCCTTTATTTTTCCCGGTCAGGGCTCTCAGAGTCTGGGGATGCTGAGTGAGTTTGCCGAACGCCCGGCAGTGAAGCAGACCTTTCAGGAAGCCTCCGGTGCACTGGACCAGGATCTCTGGGCGTTGGCCCAGGAGGGGCCGAAAGAGGCACTGAACCAGACTGAAATTACCCAGCCGCTGCTGCTGACAGCCGGTGTCGCCCTGTGGCGGTTGTGGGAACAAAGTGGTGGTCCGCGGCCGGATGTGTTGGCCGGGCATAGTCTGGGTGAATACACCGCCCTGACCTGCGCGGGTGTGGTTAATCTGGGTGATGCTGTGCGGTTGGTTCGCACCCGTGGCCAGCTGATGCAGCAGGCCGTAGGGCAGGGTGAGGGCAGCATGGCCGCCATCCTGGGCCTGGATGATGAACAGGTCCGTTCTGCCTGTGCGCAGGCTGCACAGGGCGGCGTGGTCGAGGCAGTCAATTTCAATGCCCCCGGTCAGGTGGTGATTGCGGGTTCTGCGGACGCGGTCGAGCGAGCTATTGCGGCCTGTAAAGCGGCTGGAGCCAAGCGCGCCATGGCGCTGCCGGTGAGCGTGCCATCTCACTGCGCGTTGATGAAACCGGCGGCGGAACAGCTGGCCGAGACCTTGAGCGGCACGCGTTTTCATGCGGCGGAAATGCCCGTGATCAACAATGTGGACGTGGCCATGGAAACGGATCCGGAGAAAATTCGTGATGCGTTGATTCGCCAGCTCTATTCGCCGGTACGCTGGGTGGAAACCATCCAGGCACTGAAAGAGCAGGGTGCTGGGCATCTCTATGAGTGTGGTCCAGGCAAGGTGCTGTGCGGGCTGGTGAAACGCATTGATCGTGATTTGGCGGCTCGTCCGCTGGAAACAGAGGCGGCTTTCACGGCGGCCCTGCAAGGAGAATAAGAATGTCGGAAAAGAAAGTGGCGCTGGTCACTGGCGCAAGCCGGGGGATTGGCCGGGCGATTGCCGAACAGCTGATTGCCGACGGCTTCTTCGTTATCGGCACGGCCACCACGGATAAAGGGGCCGCTGCCATTGGCGATGCACTGGGCGAAAACGGTGCCGGC
>NZ_LWFX01001733.1:0-2266 GCF_001635175.1 Alcanivorax sp. HI0083
TGTATTGCCAGATACCCACGCCACCCACTTCCAGGGCCATTTGCAGGCGCTGGCGGCTCTCCTGCAGCGCCTGTTCCGACAGCCTGGCAGCATGGATATTTTCTACCTGGGCAATCAAATAACTGACCTGCCCCTCGACACGCACCGCCGATACCGACAGGCGCACCCAGAGATCATCGCCACGACGGGTGATAAAGCGCTGTTCCAGTGAGTATCCGGTGATGTCTCCGGCCAACAGGTCCGCCAGCATCCCCCGGCTCTTGAGCAGATCATCCGGGTGGGAAATATCCTGAAAGGAGGTGCTCAGCAGCCCCGCTTCGTCGTAGCCTGCCAAGTCACACAAGGCATGATTCACCGCCTGCCACTCCCCCTTGGGGCTCAGCAACGCCATGCCGATGGAGGAATGCTTCATCGCCAGCCGAAAGCGAATTTCACTGTCTTTTACCTGGGCCAGCATCGCCCGGCTACGCTGAAAAAACAGTGCACCCAGCAACACCACCGCAACGGTAACGGCCCCAATCAGCACACCCTGCATAGCATTCGTCCATTATTATGGTTTTTCTGAGGGAGCCCCTGATTTTTCACCCTCTGTTCACTTTTTGGACGCCCTGCTGCTCCGTGGCCAGCATCACCTGACAAAGCCGGAACTTTCACCGACAATTGGGGCCTGTTACAGGGGTTCCCGGTTCCTACCGTGTCCGGGTGTCCCAGAAGCCCCAGGGAGAAGCAAAGCTGACCTGGTCAGCGACGATCATGACGTTTAAACGACGCCTGCTACAGTGTCTGGCCCTGCTGTTTGTGGCCGCGGCCCTGGCCCAGCTCTGGTATCTGGGCCAGGTGTTACGCCTGCAACACCACAACCCGGACAACAGCGCTTATATGCACCGCGCCCAGGAGCAGGGCAAGGTGCAGCAGTACTGGCGCGATTACGATCAGATCAGCGATTACCTGAAACGGGCCGTACTGATATCCGAAGACGCCCATTTCACCCGGCACACCGGCTTCGACTGGGAAGGCATCCGCTATGCCCTGAAGCGTAATATGGAAGCGGGCAAGCCGGTGGCCGGGGGCTCCACCATTACCCAGCAACTGGCCAAGAACCTGTACCTGTCCGGCGAGCGTACCTATACCCGCAAGGCGCAGGAAGCGGTGATTGCCCTGATGCTGGAAATCGGTCTGAGCAAACGTCGCATCCTGGAGCTCTACCTGAATGTGGCCCAGTGGGGGCACCAGATTTATGGCGCCGAAGCCGCCGCCCGACATTATTTTCAGGTCAGCGCCGCGCAGCTCTCGCCCCTGCAGGCAGCCCAGCTGGCCGCCATGCTGCCACGCCCCAATCTTTATGATTTCAAAGGCCCCACCGACTACGTACAACAACGGGCTCAATGGATTCAGGCGCAAATGGCGCTGGTACGCATTCCCGACCCGGGAACCGTCACCCTGCCGCCGCCTGAACCTGCGCCCCCCGAAGGAAACACGCAATGAAGCAGTATGCCGTCCCCTTTGCCGCCCTGTGTTTTAGCGGCCTCGCCCTGCTGGGCTGTAGCGACAATGACAACACCCAGGCCGCCCCTGCCGGCAACGATAACGCCAATGGCATCACCGGCGTGTGGCAAAACGAACACCAGGTGTTGGTGCTGGAAGCCGGCGGCGACCTGTACCTGCCCATGGACAACAATCTGCAAGGGCTACGCTGGCAGCAACAGGATGACACCCTCACGTTCCACTACCTGGACAATCAGGAACAGCGGGTCACTCTGGCCACCGCCACAGGCCAGCAACACGATGACACTCTTACTCTGAGCAGCGCAGCGCCAAGCCAGGAAGACTCGCAAGCGACGACCGGCGACGACGAAACGACCAAGCCCTCTGCTGATGCCCAGACGGATAACGAAGACGCCGCCCCGCTACTGTTCCATGGCGACTATCAGCGTGCCAACAACGCCGTGGCCCATATCAGTGGCACCGCTACACGTTCACAGGACAGCGAACTGCCGGATAATGCCGTGCTCACCGTCGCCCTGCTGGACAACCAGATAGAGACCGGCACACCCGGCGCCCAACTTGTCGCCAAGCGTCTGATTCGCCTGGATGAAGACACCGATACCATGCCCTTTCGCCTGTACTACCTCCCCGACAACCTGAAAGCAGACCATGAATACCAGATCATCAGTCAGATCCTGGCCGACGGCGGCCTCTTCTATCAGTCCGACGCCATCACGCTGAAGCGCAAAAAACACGGCTTTGCCGATGTCACCCTGCCACT
>NZ_LWFX01001734.1:0-2550 GCF_001635175.1 Alcanivorax sp. HI0083
GCTGCTTCTCACCAACTACTGGATTCTGGCGGCAACGCTGGATGCCACGGTTGCGTTTAGCGAGGACCGGGAAATTGGCGTTGGTAAAGGACTGGTTTCTACTGAAACCGGACTCAGGTTGAGCTATGATCTGATCGACCGTGCGTTCTCGCCTTATGTGGGCGTGGTGCATGAGCGCAAATACGGCGATAGTGCCGACTTTGCCGAAGCGGACGGCGGCAGTACAGCAGATTGGTTTGCTGTGATTGGAGCGCGCATCGCACTCTGATCAGGTACTTAGGGGCTAAAGATATTTCTTTGGCCCGTTTTTCTCGACATTGATGCAAGTGAGATCTACCCAAGCCAGCATTGGCTATTTATTGAGTATCAAACGCCGTTCAAAACAACAGGAGGTTGTATGAGCAGCACGCACGACAGAACCACGCGCTATCAGAAAGGCAGTCTTACACTTCCGGGAACTGTTATGCTGGGCACCGGTGTCATGATTGGCGCCGGTATCTTCGCCCTTACCGGGCAGATGGCGCAGATGACTGGCGTTCTTTTCCCGTTGGCGTTTCTGGCCGCGGCGGTAATCGTAAGCTTCAGTGCCTATTCCTACATCAAAATTTCCAATGCCTACCCGTCAGCCGGGGGCATAGGCATGTACCTGCACAAAGCCTATGGCAATCGGTTACCGACGGCTTTCAATGCTTTGCTGATGTATTTCTCGATGGTGATTGCCCAGAGCTTTCTTGCGCGAACCTTCGGTTCTTACACCATGCAACTGTTCGATGGCGATGAAAGTGGCCGCATGGTGCCCATTCTTGGCGTCTCACTAATTCTGGCCGCGTTTCTGATCAATCTGTTGGGCAACCGAATGATTCAGGGCGTGGCTTCCTTTATAGGTATCCTGAAGATCGGAGGCATTCTGGTTTTCGGGCTGGTGGGTATCTGGATTGCCGACAGTGTTTCTGTTGATTTCTCTAGCCCCGGTGAGGCTGGAACCTTTGGCAATTTCCTGGGGGCAACGGCCCTTGGCATTCTGGCCTTCAAAGGTTTTACCACCATCACCAACAGCGGCTCGGAAGTCATAGACCCCAAGAGAAACGTGGGGCGAGCGATTATTATTTCCATCGCAGCCTGCGTGGTGATCTACACCCTGGTCGGTTTCGCCGTTGCCAGTAACCTGTCCCTGGCGGAAATCATCAAAACGCAGGACTACTCTCTGGCGGCCGCTGCGCGTCCCGCATTGGGCGACTACGGCGTCTGGTTTACCGTCGCCATTGCGATGATGGCCACCGCCGGTGGCATTCTGGCCAGTATTTTCGCCGTCTCACGCATGTTGGCCATGCTGACTGAAATGAAGCTGGTCCCCCACAGTCATTTCGGCATGCCCGGTAGCATCCAGAAGCACACGCTGGTTTATACCGTGGTGCTTGGGCTTATCCTCACGGCCTTCTTCGACCTGTCCCGAATTGCAGCGCTGGGCATCATTTTTTACCTGATCATGGACATTGCTATCCATTGGGGCGTTCTGCGCTATTTACGGGAGGATGTGAAGGCCAATGTGTGGGTGCCCACGGTGGCAATTGTTCTGGATTTGCTCGCTCTTGGTGGCTTCGTTTGGGTCAAACTGAATACTGACCTGTTTGTTATTGGCGTGGCGGTTGTCACCATGATTGTTATCGCAGTGGCCG
Organism: Alcanivorax sp. HI0083; assembly: GCF_001635175.1. Classification (NCBI taxonomy): domain Bacteria; kingdom Pseudomonadati; phylum Pseudomonadota; class Gammaproteobacteria; order Oceanospirillales; family Alcanivoracaceae; genus Alcanivorax; species Alcanivorax sp. HI0083. The sequence goes on from NZ_LWFX01001734.1 coordinate 1,677, forward strand.
AGCAACTGTTCCTGAAAAAGGCCACAGAAGCCGAAGAAGCGGGACACAAAGAATCTCATGCTCATCATCACTAATCACCAGAACTCGATAGGGAGGGATCGGCCATGACGGCTGAGCACACGGTCAAAGATCCTGTTTGCGGCATGTCGGTGAATCCACACTCGGCGGAACATCGCAGCGAGCATGGCGGGAAAACCTGGTATTTCTGTTCTTCGGGGTGCAAATCGAAGTTTGACGGCGACCCGGGACACTACCTCAGTGGAGAACAGAAACAGGACGAACCCGTGGCTCCGGGCACCATGTACACCTGCCCGATGCATCCGGAAATTCGCCAGCAGGGCCCCGGAGATTGCCCTATCTGTGGTATGGCCCTGGAGCCCGAGCAGGTAAGTCTGGATGACGGGCCCTCGGCAGAGCTCAAAGACATGACCCGTCGATTTTGGATTGGCCTGGTGCTGGCCCTGCCGGTATTGGTGCTGGAAATGGGCGGACATCTCACCGGCCTTGACCAGATCGTTGCCCCACAAATGTCCAACTGGATTCAACTGGTGTTGGCGACGCCAGTAGTGGCCTGGTGTGGCTGGCCTTTCTTTGTCAGAGGCTGGAAGTCCGTCGTCAGCCGCAATCTGAACATGTTCACGCTCATTGCCATTGGTACTGGCGTGGCGCTGATCTACAGCCTGGTGGCGACACTGGCGCCCCAGATTTTCCCCGACGCCTTTCGGCAGGAAGACGGTTCTGTCGCCGTCTACTTCGAGGCGGCTGCGGTCATCGTGGTGCTGGTTCTGTTAGGCCAGGTGCTTGAACTGCGGGCCCGGGAGAAAACCTCGGGCGCGATCAAGGCGCTGCTGGATCTGGCACCGGCGACGGCCCG
>NZ_LWFX01001735.1:0-1825 GCF_001635175.1 Alcanivorax sp. HI0083
ACGAGCCGCCCAAGGAAGAGCGCCTGAGCAAGTTGCAGCAGTTCCTGGGTGGGTTGGGCTTGAGTATCGCCTGGTCGGAAGGGGCGGCACCAAAGCCTTATGTCTTCCAGGACCTGCGCGAGGAAATTCTGGAACGCCCGGATCGCAATGTGATCCAGACGATGATGTTGCGCACCATGAGCCAGGCCAAGTACGAGGCCGAGAACAAAGGCCACTTTGGCCTGGCCTACAAGGCGTACACCCATTTCACCTCGCCGATTCGGCGCTACCCGGATCTGTTGGTGCATCGTGCCATCCGTTTCCTGATTCGCAGTAACGGTGAGCCGAACCACGTGGATAACCCGGGCGACTTGCCGGAAATCCCGCGTCAGCAAATCCTGCCTTATAGCCAGGCGGACATGGTGGCGATTGGTGAGCAGTGCTCCATGACCGAGCGTCGTGCCGATGAGGCGACCCGCGATGTGGTGTCCTGGCTCAAATGCCAGTTCATGGAGGCGCATCTGGGCCAGGTCTTTGAGGGCACCATCAGTGGCGTGGCCAGTTTCGGTTTGTTTGTGCAACTCAGTGACCTGCACATTGATGGCCTGGTGCATGTGGCGAACCTGGATAGTGACTACTACCACTTCGATGAAGTGAGCCTGACCCTCACCGGTGAAAGTAGTGGTCGTCAGTTCGGGCTGGGCGATGCAGTCACGGTCTGCGTGGCGGCGGTGCACACCGAAGACCGCAAGATCGACCTGCAGCTGGAGTCCTTTACGCCCAGCGGCAAGGGGCGCCCCAAAGCCGGTAGCAAGAAAAAGCCGTCTGGCGGCAGAGGAGGCAGGGGTGGCCGCTCGAAGAATGCCGCCAAGGCAGACTCGGGCACGTCCGAGCGGGAAAAGCTGGCCAAGGGGGATATTCCCAAGGCTAAACCCAAGGCCAAGCGCAAGAGGTCGGCCCGCGGCAAGAAAGCGTCCGGGCGTAGCAGCAAAGGCTAGGCTATGTATCACCCACAGGAGCGGCTCAAGCGCTGCTCCTGTGTCTCTCGATTTCATCTCCCCGCGTCGCGCGTGTTTGCGTGGTGCGTGTAGCGTGCAGGCGTCGTTATGAATAAACCCCTGATGTATTCCGGCTTTCACGCGGTGGAGGCCTTGTTGCGTCATCGCCCGGAGGCGGTGCTGGAACTGTTTGTGCAGGATACCCGCGCAGACCGTGATGATCCGCGTCTTGCTGCCATGATGCAGGCGGCAAAGGACTTCGGGATTGCTGTGCAACGGGCTCGCCGCGAGGTGCTGGAAAAGCATGCCGGGCCACAGCACCAGGGGATCGTAGCGCGGGCGCGCCCGCGCCGTCCGGCGGACGAGAGTGCGCTGCTGCAGTGGCTGGACGGCAAACCGGCCAGCCCGCTGTTGCTGATTCTGGAAAATGTCACCGACCCGCATAACCTGGGCGCCTGCCTGCGTAGCGCAGATGCGGCCGGGGTTCAGGCGGTGATCGTGCCGCGCCGCAATGCGGCAGGGCTGACCCCGGTGGCGTGTCGCACCGCAGTGGGCGCGGCGGAGAGTCTGGCCTATTACGAAATCGGTAATCTGGCCAGTTTGCTGGATCAGTTGCGTGATCGCGGCGTGTGGGTGGTGGGCACGGCACTGGAAGAGCGAAGTGAGTCCTTGTTTACCTTTCATCCCCCGGAATCACTGGCCATTATAATGGGGGCCGAGGGGAGTGGGCTGAAGCGGTTGACCCGTGACAAGTGCGACCAGCTGCTGGAAATTCCCATGGCCGGTGAGGTGCAGAGCCTCAATGTGTCGGTGGCCACGGGTGTGATGTTGTTTCAGGTCAGGGCTCA
>NZ_LWFX01001736.1:0-2613 GCF_001635175.1 Alcanivorax sp. HI0083
CCTGCTGGCGATTCCCATGTGGTTTTTGTTCGAGATGGGACTGCTCGCCGCCCGGATGGTAAAGAAACAGGCTCAGGCCCCGTCAGCGTAACGCCATCCTGGCTAATGCTGAGTGATGGACCGGAATAACTCGCGTGGGTCGAATTAGCCGCGAAGCGGCGTAATCCGACATCCAGAGATGGGTAGCACTGAAGGCCTCCGGGATTGGCCCAACCGGTCCTAGAACCGGTAACCACTGCCTGGAGCAGGAATCGGCGCGGGCACAGGAAACGCCGGCGGCTCCTCCCCCCCTCCCTCAGCGGGCGACTCGGGCGCCTCTTCCGCTTTCGCCACCTCGGCAGCACAATCATTGTCCTGCATGAAATCCACCAGGCGCTGCTGCACCGCCGGGTCCCGGGTACTTTCCGTGTGTCCGCCACGCAGCTTCTGGAAGGTTTTGGGTTGCGTCGCCGCGGCATACAGCCGCTCGCCGTGAGCGTAGGGAATCACCGGGTCATCTTCACTGTGCATCACCAGCAAGGGCGTCGGGGCAATGTGGGCCACTCGCTCCTCCGGGTCCAGCGCGCGGTCCGGCATGGTGGGCACCACCATCCAGCGCAACGGCCACAGCAGCCAGCTACGCTTCATTACGTCGCTGGTGATATCCCGGTAGCTGGCAAACGCCGCCTCCAGAATCACGCAATCTGCCGCACCGGCATTGCCCTCTTCGCCCAATACGCTGGCGGCCATGGAGGCGCCCAAACTCTGCCCGAACACCACCAGCGGCGCACCATCCGTGCGCCGGGCATGGCGCAGCCAGTCCAACCCCAGCTGCACATCATCGAAAACGTCCGGCAGCTTCGGCTTGCCTTCCGACAGCCCGTAGCCCCGGTAATCCAGCAAAAAGACGTTATAGCCCCGTGCCGGCAGCCACTGCACATTGGCCAGATGGGTGCTGATATTCTGGGCATTGCCGTGCAGGAAATAGACCGTGCCACGGGCCGGCGCATCATCGGCCGCCGGCAGCCACCAACCATGGATACGCATGCCGCGCGGATGTATCAGTACAATATCTTCGTACTGCAGGCCCTGATTTTCCGGGTTCTGTACCCACGGAGACATGGGGTAGAAAAACAGTTTGCTGCACCCTGCCAGCAGCAGGCCCAGCAGCAACGCTGCGCTTAATCGTAATACCATCGCCATTGGAGTTTGAACTCGTCATCGTAACCGCCCCGCCGGTTCTCGCGCTCCAGTGAAGCGCGCAAGCCGTGCTGCCGGGTCATTGCCCACTGCACCGCAAACTGGGAGGAGGATCGATATTCATCGTTGGTGAAATAATGCCCCACACTGCCTAACTGCCACTGCCAGTCGCCACGGTGATACAAAATGCCCGCATCCAGACCGGCCCCCGGGGTCAGGAAGGTGCCGAACTCGCTATTATTCTCCATTCGCACGCTGGTTAACAGATATGGCTGCCAGTTCTCCCACAGCCAGCTGCCGCCAGCGCCACCCTGAATGTAGCGCACCAGCCGGCGCCGGCCCGCCCAGGCTCGCTCCAGACCGCCCTCCACGTACCAGCTCAGGGGTTTCATGAAGCGGTTTCGTGGTGCCAGCGAACGGATGCTCACCACATCCAGCTCTTCCAGTTTGACCTGCCCGGACTCGGTACTGCGCAGGGTCATGTCAAGCCCTTCGATCTGCGCACCGCGGAGGAAGCCGTATTGATTGTCGAGCAAGTCATGATAGGTCAACCGATAGGTCAACTCGCCGAAATCCAGCTCGCCTTCGCGCTGACCGCCACTGACGCCCAACATCTGCGTTCCGTGCCCTTTTTCCGGCGGTTCCGGGTTCTCTGTTTTCGGAACCGGGGCGGCGGGCAGGCTGTTCATCAACGTTAACAGGGCAAACGATTTTTTCGCCACTTCCGGGGTTCGCTCTTCCTTGCGGTGGGCCAACCTGATGTAGCGATAGGCCACTGCCGCCATAATCGCCCGGTCTTCTTCGGATTCGGCCATAAAAGCGGGAGACTCAGCCAGGCCAGGATTATCAGCCAGCGCCCTTGCCATTTTTTGCTGGGATCCATCCAGCTGTTTACGCAGATTGTCCAGCTCCACGGATTTGGATGGCCGATAATGGCGGCTGCTAATGATGTCGCGCTCATCCAGTGCCCGCACCGTATTGACCGGCACTTCGGCAAACCGCAATTCACTGAGCAATTCGGATCCCGGGCGCGCCACTTCCACCAACTCCAGCAGGCGAAATGAGCAGTTCTCATCAAAAAAGTAGTAATCAAAATTGATGTCTTTCAATTCCCACAGATGATCAATCAGCCAATCGATTTCTGACTGATCCAGATCCAGGGTGTATTCCCACATATCCCGGTTTTCCATGTGCGAATATTCCTGAATTTTTTGCACATAGGGCACAAGGGCAAAGCGACCCGGGTAGCCCCCTGCCAGACCGCGGTAGATATAAAAGAAAGAATTATCGGCTTCGCTTGAAACCGCGCCAAAGTTTACCGCCCACGACAACCAGACAGCGCTATCTTCGCCTTGATCCAGCCTTAACAAGGTATGTCCGAACATGGACGAAGGGCTGTTCAAATAGGCGGCGGGGTAAACCAGCACCGCGCGA
>NZ_LWFX01001737.1:0-1410 GCF_001635175.1 Alcanivorax sp. HI0083
GCTCGTGGAATTGCCTTCGGGAGTTTGGACCATGTCCGACCAAGAACAGAACCAGAACGAAAAAGACGGGCGTCAAAACCCGCTGAAAGCCCTTACCGGGGCTTCACGAGACATTCGCAAGTATACCCATCAGATCTGGCTAGCCGGTCTGGGCGCGTTTGCTCGCGCCGAAGAAGAGGGCAGCGGTTTTTTTGATGCCCTGGTGGAAGCCGGTCGTGAAGTGGAGCGGCACACCAAGGACAAAACCGAGTCCCGGGTGGAAGAGATTAAAGAACGGGTTCGCCACCATACCGGCGAGACCATGGATAAAATGGAAAAAGCCTTTGATGACCGCTTTAACAAGGCTTTATCCCGTTTAGGCCTCCCTAACAAACGTGAGGTCGAACAGCTTGAAAAACGGGTGCAGGAATTGACTCAGGCGCTGGATAACGCTGAGGAAAAACCCGAAAAACCTGCCCCGAAACGCCAGACTCGCAAAAAGAGTTAACGGCATTCAAACCGTGTTGTAGCGCACACCGCTAACCCCTTAGTGGTGTCTTTCAGCGGGTACCCTCCTTGGGTACCCGCTTTTTTTTGGTTCCATGAAGCGGTTGCGCGAACGCCCGCGGACCGACCACCTGATCGTTTTGGTCATTGAGGCGCTGAAAGGTAATGTGAAATAGTATTCCGAATACTGTTTCCTTGTGGGCCGCAATGCACCCTCTGACCCTGTCGTTATTCGAGCACGATTACACGCTTGCCGCTGAAGTCGCTGCTGGCCATGTGTTGATGGGCGGCGTTGGCGTCGTCAAAGGGAAAGGTTTCCAGCGGGAGGGGCAACAGGGCGCCGCTGGCAAACAGTGGTGCCAGGCGGTCGTTAAAAATTTGCGCCAGACGAATGCGGTTTTCCAGCGGCTGGCTGCGCATGGTCATGCTTTTCAGGGTCTGGCGTTTCATCAGCAGGGCGCCAAGATTCAGTTCGGTGCTCAAGCCGCCAAGGATGCCGATGTTCACCAGGCTGCCTTCTGCGCGGAGCCCGCCGAGCAGATCGTTCCAGTCCGGTCCGACCATGTCCAGAATCACCGCCACGCCATCGCCGTGGGTAATGGCGTTGAGCTGGGTGGTGAGGGTGCCGTCGTCGCACACCTGGGCAGCGAGGCCCATGTCGTTGGCGGTGTCGAGCTTGCTCAAGTCCCGACTACTGCCGATGGGTCGGGCGCCAAGGGTATTGGCCAGCTGGGTGGCGGCAAGGCCAACCCCGGCTGTGGCCGGGCGCACCAGGCACCATTGCCCCGGTTGCAGGCCGCCTTCCAGAAACAATGCCCGGTAGGCGGTCAGAAACGCTTCCGGCAACGTGGCGGCGCGGGCAAAGTCCATGCCTTCCGGCATGGTCAGGGCTTCGCGTTCATGGGTGATGATCTGTTCGGCATA
>NZ_LWFX01001738.1:0-2356 GCF_001635175.1 Alcanivorax sp. HI0083
TCTGACTTGTCACATTCCAGTACAGGCATAGCCAGATTTGGCACAAAAGGCAAAACAAGGAGTTGTCCCGATGACACACCGATTATTGGCCGCCGCCACCCTTATGCTGGTGACCACCGCCACGGCGTGGGCAGAGACGGAAGGCGTTCCCAACGTGAAAACGCCGGAACCGGAAAAAGTGGAAACCCAGATGGAAGAAACGCTGGACGATATCCAGAATTATTCCGTGGAACAGAAAAACCAGGCCATGCGCGTGGCGCGTCACGCCATCGATGACCTGAATCAGCAGATCACCCTGCTACAAGGCGACATCAACAGCCAGTGGCGCGATCTGTCCCAGGATGCTCGCCTGCAGAAGCAGGAGGCGCTGACCGCCCTGAAAGAGCAGCAAGCCCAGCTGGAAACCCGCTATCAGGCCCTGCAGAATGCAGGTGAGGACAATTGGGATGCGGCCAAGCTGAAATTCCAGCAGAGCTGGGAAGCCGCCAAGCAGGGTTGGCAAAGCCTGACGGCTCCCGCGCCGGAACAGGAATAGCGGCCCCTGGCAGAGGCCATTGCAGCAGGCACAACGACGTGTCTGAGCGTGCGCCGCTTCGCAGCGAAGCCGGCGCACAGGGACGGGAGACGGACCATGCTGACGTTGATTCCTTTCGATGACGACCGGGTTGTGGGTGCGCGTATCTCTGGCAAGATCACTCGCGGAGAATTCGATTCTGTCACCGCGGCGTTGGAAGCCGCCCTGCAAAAGCATGAAACGGTACGCTTCTATGCAGAGATGGAAACCTTTGGCGGGGTCTCCATGGATGTGCTGTTTCAGGACCTGAAGTTCGGCCTTGCCCACTGGAAGCACTTCGAGCGCGAAGCGGTGGTCACCGACAAGGACTGGATGCGTCGCCTCTCGGTACTGGCGGACAAGCTGCTGCCGTCCATTGATGTGAAAGTGTTTCCCAGCGATGACGTGGATGCCGCCAAGGCCTGGATCTGCGAGCCCTGATTGTTACCCTTCCTGCGCGAGCCACTACTTCCACTCCCTGGGCCGCTCCAGAATCCTTTGTGCGGTCACACTGTGTCGGTTGTTCAGAAAACGCGTCAGTTATGAGTGCGCATCGAGGCGTGGCGGAACGTCACAATGACCGAAAGCATCGGTAGCGGGCAGAAACGGACAAGGGCAGGAATAACAAAAGAGAGGCGAGCGGTGGAGCAAGTCAGGCGGGGAGGGCGTGGTCGGTAAGGTGGTAAGCCGAGGAAGGGCCGTGTGGCCCTTCGTCGCCGGTTGAATGTGTATCGTCTTGCCAGTCATCGTATTCGTTCAACGCCTGGCCGGTGGTCATGCGTGGACGCAGGGTGTTGCGGGCTTCCTGGTGGACGCCGCCTTTTCGCATTAGCGGGTCCATGGCTGCCCAGTTGTGCATGGGCTTGGGGCCTTTGGCCATCGATCTTCCTTATGGTGAGTCACTGTTCGCCCTTGTGGGCGGCGGCGATATTACGCCGGATTTTCCCGGTGTCCAGAGATTGATGCGTTTTGCCTCGTGTTCTGATGGTCGCGGGTGGTTTACAGCGACCAGGACAGGAAGAGGTTGGCGCCGCTGAGTCGATTATCGTAGCGGAAGGTGTATTGTGGCGCCGTTTCCGTGACATTGAGATTGCTGGTGGCCAGGCCCACGCCCACCCCCAGGTTTCGCCATACGTTGTATTCCATGCCTACCTGCATTTCAGAGAACAGGCCTTTCCAGTCGTCGTACTCCAGATAAAAGCCTTCGGCTTTCAGGAACCAGTACAGCTTCGGGTTGACCCGATAGTTGAGCCCGAAGCCCACGGTGGGCAGGGGGACGGTATGGGCGGCGTTGCGGGTTTCCTGGGCAGAGACCGTGCCGCCTGGGTCTGTCTTTACATCCAGATCGATATCGAACCTGGAGACGTGCAGCCCGCCCCCGGCCATCAGCTCGACTTTGTCATTGTGATAAAAAGAATAGAAATAGCTGGCCTTCATGATCTCGTAACCGAGCGAACTGGATACCGTTGTATTACGAAGGGGTGCAACCTTCCCCCGGTGAAGGTGATGCCTGGTTTGCCGAACAGCTTGCCGGGGGCGGTGACCTGGCAGAGAACTACAAGGCTCTGGCTGATGCCTGCGGGGTGAAATTCCAGATCGATTACTTTGGTTTGATGGAACGAGATGCGCAGCAGCATCCGGAGCGGCATGTGGCGGCGGATGTCACCAGCCTGGAAATGAAGCAGGAATATGATCGTTTGATGGCCACGGACCCGGCTTTCGCCGAGCAGGTGCGTGACCGGGAGGCTCCTGCTTCCACGGATACCAGCGATCCGGTTGCCGCCCTGCTGGATTGGCATGCTT
>NZ_LWFX01001739.1:0-1930 GCF_001635175.1 Alcanivorax sp. HI0083
ATCGAAGGGCACGTGCCCGCAGCCGATGTGGATCGCCTGCTGGAAGAACGCCCGGATGCCCGCGGCCTCACCGTCCCCGGCATGCCGGTGGGCTCACCCGGCATGGAAATGGGCGACCGCAAAGACGCCTACGACGTGCTGTTGTTTGATGAAAACGGCACCGAGGTGTTCAGCCACCATCCGGGGAATTAGCCCAAGTTCAAAGTTGAAAGTTCAAAAGCGCGAGAAAGGGCTTGCCATCTTTTATGCCTTGCCCGCGCCCCTATACGTTGAACCGCGAAGCCCCAAGCCGCCAATCAGTCACGGGCATCAACTTCGCGTTTCAACTTTAAACTTTGAACTTTCAACTGCTTGCCGCCCAATCGCATCTCACTGCTGCCCCTCTCTTCAACCTGTCATGGCAACCCTCTAAAGTGTCTGCTTTGCGTGTAACGAGATCCTGAATGCTCCCTTTTTACGACTGGCTGTTGCTGGCCAGCATCTGTGCCCTGGGGGCCATGGCCCCCGGCATCAGCCTGGCGGTGGTGACCCGCCACACCCTACACGGAGGCCACCGGGCCGGCGCGATCGCAGGCGTGACCCACGCCCTTGGCATCGGCATCTGGGCGGCGGCCACCGTCACCGGCATGGCCATCCTGTTCCACCGTTACCCGGTACTGGAGCAGCTTTTTTCCATGGCCGGGGCCATGTTCCTGTTGTGGATGGCATGGAAAAGCTGGCAGGCCGGCCGCGAGCCGCTACCCGCCGCGGATTCAAGCAAGCGCAGCAGCGTGCTTCGCGGCGCCGCCCGGGACGGATTCATGGTGGCGTTCCTCAATCCCAAGGTGGCCCTGTTTTTCCTCGCCGTGTTCAGCCAGTTTCTTGAAGCGGACATGAGCCACCTCGCCCGGGCCCAAATCGTACTCACCGCCATGTTTATCGATGGCGGCTGGTATGTGCTGGTGGCCATCCTGCTGGGACGCAGCCGCTTTCTGCCCTGGTTACGCGACCACCACCACTGGGTGGAGCGAGCCACCGCCGTGCTACTGGTGATCATCGCCGCCAGTGTGGTCATCAATTCACTGATCCGAACCGCTTGACCTTGGGGTTACCCCAAGGTCAATAATGCAAGCATGTCACGTGTATCGAGAAGACAATGCCGGGCGATGATCGCCACCTTGCTCGCCACCACCCTGATGGTGGTGAGCAGCTTGCTGTCTGCCAATACACTCACCATGGCCATGTCCACGGCTACCGACAGCCCCATGACGCCCTCCTCCATGACACACTGTCACCACTCTGCCGACACGCCCGACGGTGACATGACCGCCGGCCACGACATGGCGCAGATGCAGGCCTGCGAAGGCAGCGACAGCTGCCAATGCATCACCCTGTGCCAGATCACCGCTGCCAGTGACACTGCCTTCGTGGCAAATGCCTTTATCCCCTCGCCCCCCGGCACAGACTCCCTCATTACAACGGTTCACGCCGGCATCCATCGCCTGCCGTTACGCCCACCGTCCCTGTCTGTTTGAGCTGATTTTTTTCTCAAACAAACAGGAGTATTCCAATGAAAACGCAATCGCAGATTTCCCTGCCACGACGTCGTTTCGTGCAGGGCCTGGCACTGGGTGCCGCCGGGCTGGGGCTTGGCCTCAACGCCCGTCAACTACTGGCCAGCCAGGGCCATACCGGCGCCCCGACCCTCACCGGTGATACTTTTCACCTGACGCTGGGCGGAACCGACGTCAATATCACCGGTAAGACCCGCCCGGCCACCACCATTAATGGCGGCATTCCCGGCCCGACCCTGCGCTGGAAAGAAGGTGACACCATCACCCTCAAGGTGACCAACCTGTTGCCTGAAACCAGTTCCATACACTGGCACGGCATTCTGCTGCCCTTCCAGATGGACGGCGTGCCGGGGTTGTCCTTCGATGGCATCGCCCCC
>NZ_LWFX01001740.1:0-2837 GCF_001635175.1 Alcanivorax sp. HI0083
TCATTTGCATGCTAAACACTCAGCCTGATTGCTTGTAGAGTACTCCGCATACCAATAATGCGGATCATTTATTTTTCGGTAATCTAGGCCGCTATCTTCATACGAGTGATGAAAACGACGCTTTAGAATAACTATTTTCTTGCATTTGGGTGGCCAAGCTGATTCCTCGGCAATTTCGTTGCCTCGAGCCAGCTCTGACTTGAGAATTTCATTCAATTCATTTGATTCGAACAAGCCATGATTCCTTTATGCACTTAACGCCGCGCTCAGCCGCAGCTTACTTTGGGCGCCTTTTGCGCGAAAATGGGAGCGTAGCGACCGCGCAAAAGGTGCGCAAAGTAAGATGTCGGCCTGCAGCGCTTTGTTAAATGTTTTTCTCATACGGTGACGGCGTGCCACCGGACCTCATTAAATTCTTTAATGACAACCTTGAAAGTTACATTTTCAGTAAAAACTAGGAACTCATGTTGCTCACCTTCAGGGATTTTCAGCCATATTGAACTGCTTTGATCAACTGATATCGTTTCTCTGGAAATGCACTTTTTAGCATACCTTGAAGAACATTCTTCTATCCCGTTTAGATCACTAAGGCTTAGATTCCCAGATTCTCTAATATTTTTGAATTCAATTACTCGAGGCTGACTCGTGTCGTAAGCAAGCCTTGACTCTCTATCCAATTGGGGAAATACAGGCAGCAAAAAACCGATGCTCTCTGAGCGTCGCTTATATGGAGCAGAGCAGACCTGGATAGATTCCTTTGAACCTCCTGAAAAGCACCAAATATTCTGAAAATCGTCGTAATCTTTAGAGCTATAGTCAACCAGCTCAAAATGGTGATTTCTTGCTGACACAGTACATCCAGAAAGTGCAATTAGAATTGTAATTAGTACGATATTTCTCATGACATTTAACGCTGCGAGCAGCGGCGCGTGTTTTTGCGTCCGCTGCCTTGCCTGGTTAAGTGGCGACACACCACCCTACCTAAGGGCAAGATGTGAGCCTGCGAACCAGACCTAAATTTTGGCACCCGCAAGAAATGAAGACTTGAAGACACCCCCAACCTGAAATGTGGCCGCCCACAACGAACGGGATAACCTAGCCACAACCTCTTATTTTTCTAACGGCACCCGAATGCTCACTTATGGCACCGACTTGGAATCTTGCGCTGCCATAAAAAAGCAGAGCCATTTAACGCTGCGAGCAGCGGCGCGTATTTCGCGTCCGCTGCCTTGCCTGGTTAGGTTGGCGACACGCCACTGCCAACTACTGGCACGATGTGAGCCTGCGAACCCAACCTGAATTTATGGCACCTGCAAGAACGCAGACTTTGCAGCTACCCCCAACCTTGATTGTGGCTGCCCGCAACGAACGGGAAAGCCTTGCCACAACTCCCAACCTCAACAACGGCACCAGGAACGGAACTGCCGGATATGTAACTCGGCACGATGCCTAATGCTGGACTGCCTGCTACTGGCAGTGAATTTCAAACTGCTCTGACCTCAATAAACAGGAAAAGGCAGAGCAACCTAACAGCGTATTCAATTGCAGATGCGATATATCACTTTGCAATATATCCCCGATCCGACTTTCCCCTGAAACCACCCTAAATAACAAGACAATCAATATTTTAGCTAAAAGTCAGGAACCATTCTCATCTGACTTTTCTTGCACTTGCGTGTTGAACGGGAAATTTTGTCGTGACTTTTCTTGCATCGAAAAATCTGAAAATTAACTTTATCTCAGCAACTTACAAAAATCTGTAAGCCATATCCTACATATTCAACTTGTGTGCGGGTGAAAAAGAGAATTTAGGGCGGGATAACCAGGCTGGTGAGAAAGTTAAGGTTGGAGGGTTGATTGCCAAGTTTGTCAGGTTATCTAGCGCGGGGTTCGTCCCTCGAGAGGAACTCCTACAAAAAAGTGCGGGTTGCTTTGACGGTTTGGGTTTTTCGTGTTGCTTGTTGCATGAAGCGTGTTGCAGCCGTTCGCCCACAAAAAAACCGCGCTGAAAGCACGGTTTTTTTTGGGCGAACTGCGTAGTACCTACTGCGCGCTCTTTTCGGCGATCTTCTGTTTCCAGATGACCGGGCCGGTTTTGTGTACGGATTCGCCCAGGGAGTCCACGGCCACAGTGACGGGCATGTCTTCCACTTCGAATTCGTAGATGGCTTCCATTCCCAGATCTTCAAAGGCCGCCACGCGGGATTTGCGGATGGCTTTGGAGACCAGGTAGGCGGCGCCGCCTACGGCCATGAGGTACACGGCCTTGTTGTCCTTGATGGCTTCGATGGCGGTGTCGCCACGCTCAGCTTTACCGACCATGCCGATCAAACCGGTTTCTTCCAGCATGGTGCGGGTGAACTTGTCCATGCGGGTAGCAGTAGTCGGGCCTGCCGGGCCAACCACTTCGTCACCGACTGGATCCACCGGCCCTACGTAATAGATAAACCGGTTGGTGAAGTCCACGGGCAGTTTTTCGCCCTTGGAGATCATGTCTACCATGCGCTTGTGGGCCGCATCACGGCCGGTGAGCAGTTTCCCGGACAGTAGCAGGGTGTCACCGGGCTGCCAGGTCTGCACTTCTTCCGGGGTCACGGTATCCAGATTGACACGCTTGGCACCTTCGTCGTTGCCCCAGGCAATGTCCGGCCACTCTTCCAGGTCCGGTGCTTTCAGGTCGGCCGGGCCGGTGCCGTCGAGGATAAAGTGGGCGTGACGGGTGGCGGCACAGTTGGGGATCAGTGCCACCGGCTTGTTGGCGGCGTGGGTGGGGTAATCCACTACTTTCACGTCCAGCACGGTGGTCAGGCCGCCCAGGCCTTGCGCGCCCACACCCA
>NZ_LWFX01001741.1:0-4029 GCF_001635175.1 Alcanivorax sp. HI0083
CTGGGCTTTGCGACGCCCCTCCACGCGGAGAACAGCGCCGTTCTGCGTTTTGATACACCACTGGCGATTACCGACAATGCCGACTTTGATCGGGATAACCCGCTGGAACCGGACAGCAGCAGCTTTATCCTGCTGGACGCCAGCAGCCTGAGCAGTGATAGCGGTGAGCGGTGGGCGCTGGTGTCACTGCGAAACGATGCCGGCGGCCAACGCATTCTGCGTGACGACTATCTGGTGGCGGAATTCGCCAACGGTGACCGCCGCCACGCCAGCAACCTGGAAGGCTCTTTCGCCGCCGCAGAGCAACAGCGCAAGATGGTTTTTTTCGGGTACCACCGCTTTCCCATCCTGCGCGTATTCACACAGCAATAATTGGGCTTATGGCTCTACGTTTGCCACAGGCTTGCAGGGAAGAGTGCCCTTATAGCGAAGAGCATGACGCCAAAGGCCTGATGCCAGACAAACCCAAACCGGCCACCACGCCTGTGCTGCATTACCAACACATTTTCAGGAAGTGGCCGCCGCTTTTTTAGATTTTAAGCGTCAACCGTCAGGCTTTGGGCATTGGGCATTGGGCATTGGGCGTTCCATGCTATTTAGCCGGAATCAGCAAACTCTCCAGCGGCTGGCGGTCCGGGCGGAATTGGTTAATGGTTTCATCCGCTTCATAACCCAGCGACAGGCCGCACAATAACTTGTACTGACCGGGCAACTGGAAATGCTGTTCCAGCGGCGATCGCCACAATGCCAGCGCCCCCTGGGCACAGGTTCCCAACCCCTCGTCCGTGGCCGCCAGCATCAGACTCTGTAAAAAAATACCCGCATCCAGCGCGCTGTAAACGCCCAGACCTTCGTGAACAAAAATAAACAACGCCACCGGCGCATCAAAAAAACGAAAATTCGCCGCCATCTGCTCGTGGCGAGCCTGCTTGTCTTCCCGTCCGATACCCAGCAACTTGTACAAGCCATGGCCGGTGGCGACCCGTCGTGGCTGCAGGTCTTCCGGGTACTTCACCACCGGTCGGTAATCGCCATCCGGCATCCCTTTTTTCGTCAACAGCGCCTTGAGCTTTTTCACCATGGGCGCCCGTTGAAGCGCCATCAGTTGATCAAACCGCTCCGGCAATTCGCGGCGCAGACTTTCCAGCACTTCGCCGCGGGCCACAGCGATCTGGTACGGCTGGGTATTGGACCAGCTTGGCGCCCTGCTGGCCCGGGCCAGCAACCCGTTCAGCATCTCATCGCTCACCGGCTGGTCGGTAAATGCCCGCACACTATGGCGTCGAGCCATTACATCCTGAAATTCCATACTCTCAACCTGTTGTGAGTTTAGCGTTTACTGTGCCAGAGACTTACAATGCGCAGCCATGACCAAGACCATCGATAACCTGCAACGTCGCGCCAACTTTTCCCGCTGTCGGCAATACCGCTATGCCCTGTGGCGCCAGTGGGGTGAAGGCGATGACTTCATGCTGCTGATTGGCCTGAACCCCTCCACCGCCGATCACCGCCAGGACGATCCCACCATCCGCCGCTGCATGGGCTTTGCCCGTGATTGGGGCTATTCCGGCCTGTGTGTGGCCAATCTGTTCGCCTACCGGGCCACCTACCCACAGGACCTGTTCGCCACTGCTGACCCGGTGGGCCCGAAGAATGACCAGTGGCTGCGCCGGCTGGCACGACAGGCAGACCTGGTGGTCGCCGCCTGGGGCAATCACGGCCGCTTCAATGACCGTGCCTTGCAGGTGACGCCGCAACTGCCTGCCATGCACTGCATTCGCCTGAACAGCTCCGGGGAACCGGCGCATCCACTGTATCTCCCCAAGCATCTCACCGCCCAGCCCTGGGATGGCTACGCCACCTTGTCCTGACCTTCACCTTGAACAAGCGACAATAGGCACAAAGTACCGGCCGGGATTAACAATGTGAGCACACGTCTGGAAAAGAACATCCGTCGTGCCAAAGGGCTGTCCTACGCTGGACTCATTCCCTTTTATGGCTTGGCGGGCCTGTCCTGGATTGCCGAGACGGGTAACTGGGCCCTGCATGCGCTCGCCACCTACGCCGCCATCGTCATTACCTTCCTCGGGGCCATTCACTGGGGTCGCGCCCTGGACAAGATGGCCGACAGTAATCAATACCCCACCCTGTTGTTTGGCTTGATGCCTGCCCTGCTGGGCTGGTTTGCCCTGTTGCTTCCTCTGGAGTTGGCGCTGCCCATGCTCGCCGCCGGGCTCATGTACGTATGGGGCACAGAACAGATGGTGTTCAACGAGACCCTGCCCACCTGGTACCGACATCTGCGCCACCAGCTCACCGCCGCTGCGGTCATCGCCGTATTGATCGGCTGGGCCGCCACCATGTTCTGGATGCTGTGAGCTACGCCCGCCCCGGAACAACTTTCCTTTTTTTACAAAGCAGCAGACCATCATGACGGCCCAACCGTGGCCCGAGCAGTCTGCCCCCGCTACACTACGGACTCGTCACAGGGAGATTCGGGTATATGAAACACCAATGGCTACGGCACGCCACCTTTACACTGGGATTACTACTTTTCTCTTTTTCGGCCTTGGCCGCCCCGGATTCCAACCCAACGCCTCCTCTCGTCAACACCGCGAACCAATCCCCTAATTACCACGACGATATTCGCCCGATCTTCGAGAACAAGTGCCTGGCCTGCCACGGCTGCTACGACGCGCCATGCCAGTTGAAACTGGAAGCAGTAGAAGGGCTGGACCGGGGCGCCAGCAAACAGAACGTCTATAACGGCGGCCGCAAGCACACCGTCGACCCTACCCGCTTGTTTCAGGATGCCCAAACCACCGCACAATGGCGTGACAGGGGGTTCTACTCGGTGATCGACAGCACCTCCGGCATGCAGGCGTCCCTGCTGTATCAAATGCTCGCGTTGGGCAAGAAACACACCTTCAACCCCAATGAAAAGCTGCCCGACGATATCGCCCTGGGGCTGAGCCGGCAGAACGAATGCCCCGCCCCGGATGAATTCGACGACTACGCTGACGACCACCCCATGGAAGGGATGCCGCTGGCCGTGACCGGCCTCACCGACAGCGAATTTGCCACCATCGCCCAGTGGCTGAAGCAAGGCGCCAGTTTCAAACCGGAAGTGATTACCCCCACCGCTGAAGAGCAGCAGCTGATTGACAGCTGGGAAACCTTTCTCAACCAGAGCGACCCGAAACACCAGCTGGTGGCGCGCTGGCTATACGAGCATCTGTTTCTTGCCCATCTGTATCTGGATAAAGGCGAAGACAGCAAGCCGGCCCATTTCTTCCAGCTTCACCGCTCCAGCACGCCCCCCGGCGAGCCGATCAAGCGGGTTGCCACCGACCGACCCAATCAAATGCCCCCGGAGAACTTCTGGTACCGCATTACCCCGGTCCGCGGCACCCTGGTGCACAAAACCCATATCACCTTTGGCCTCACCAAAGACAAGCTGGCGCGTACCCGGAAACAGTTTTTCAGCACCGACTGGGAAGTCAAAGAACTGCCCGGCTATGGCTATGAACAACGCGCCAACCCCTTCGTCACTTTTGCCGATATTCCTGCCCGCGCCCGCTACCAGTTTATGCTGGATGAAGCCGAATATTTTGTGCGTACCTTTATTCGCGGCCCGGTTTGCCGCGGCCAGGTGGCCACCGATGTGATCCGCGACCATTTCTGGGCGGTATTTCAGGATCCGGACCAGGACCTCTATATCACCGATGAAAATTACCGCGCCCAAGTCAGCGACTTGCTGGGCCTGCCAGGCCAGGATGACGACCTGCTGGCCCTCGGCTCCGAATGGCTGAAATACAGCGGCAAACGCAACGACTACCTCAAAGCCCGCAAACAGGCTTACGGGACGGGAGAACCACAGGGTCCGGGCTGGGGCTCCCTGTGGGATGGTGACGGCGATAACCGCAATGCGCTACTGACCATCTTCCGGCACCACGATAACGCCTCGGTACGTAAAGGGCTGATTGGTGACCTGCCACTGACCACCTGGGTCATGGACTATCCGCTGTT
>NZ_LWFX01001742.1:0-2083 GCF_001635175.1 Alcanivorax sp. HI0083
CCACATGCGTATGTAGGCTTCTGCCGAGGTGAACAGCTGGTTCACCGCGTCGTCGATTTCTTCTTGCGGGCGATCGCTGTTGAGCATCATGTCGGCTATCTGGTCCGCATAGAGTCCGTAGTGCGCCACGCCCCGGCCTTCGTAAAGGCTGAAGGCGTGGTCACCGGTGGTTTGTTTGTCGAATTGCACGCGGCCATCCACCGAGGTGAAGGGATAAAGCTCGGCTTCCTGATCGGGTGTGCCGGGGTTGCCGGCCAGATTGGCAATGCCGTTGACGTCAGACGCAAACGGGGCGCCACCGAAGGGGCCAACCTTGAAGGCCGGGTCGCGGGGGCGGTTGCCGTCGCGGGTCAGCTGGTCTACCCAGTTGCCGCGCACGCTACCGAAGGACGCCGTCACGCCCCCCTGGCTGGCGATCTGGTCGCGCAGGGCTTCGGTGCCGGTCCAGTTGCCATGGCTGTTGATAATCGGGTAATCGCGTTCGCCGGTGAGGTCGAGGATTTGGGTGGCGGCCTTGCGGCTGATGTGATCAATCTCGATCATCATGCCGCGGCGAGTCAGTTCTTCGATCAGGAAAAAACCCAGGTCGGTGAGGCCGCGGGTGTTGCACAGATGGTCGGTGCCGCGGCGCGGATCGTAGGCGGCGAACTCTTCCGGGGTGGCCGGGAAGCGGTCGCCGACGTAGTCGATCTGAAATAGCAGCTGGTCAAAAATGCCCAGGGGTTGAAGCGGGTTGTCCAGCGCAATCGCGTCCCCTTCATGGTCATGGTCCGGGCAGTCTTCAAATTCCACCAAATGCCCGGTTTCCAACAGGTTGCCACCATACAGGACGGCACCGATACCCACGCCTTCTGACAGATCGGGCAAGTGGCCGCCGAAGGCGTTATCGAATTTGTGCACCGGGAACAGGCTGCGCACATCCATGGCGTAGAGACGATCCAGTCGTTCTACGATTTCTTCGCGGGTACATTCCGGGGCATTGAGAAACTCGCCACAGTTGAGTGCCTTGGACGCTTCTACGCCGAGAATGACCGCCATTTTTCCGTCGCCGATCACCTGCCGGGCCTGGGCGGGATCGGTGACGATGCGGAACCAGCCCTTGCCGGGCCCACCATTCTGGGCGTCGATGTAATCCTGCATGCGATGCATCTGGGTGGCCTGCATTTCGATGGCGGCCATGGTGTCGCAGTCATTCTGTTTCTGTGGATTGAGCTGGCAGAGAATCTCGTTATGCACCAGGTGGTTGACGAGAATTTTCATGCCCGCCAGGTGTGCCCGTTCAATCCATTTGTAGTAGCTCTGATGGTGTTGCAGGGAGTTGCTGCGGGGCCAGAAGGGGTAGTCCGGCCAGCCCCGGGTTTCATGGGGGCCGGGGTTGCTGGTGACTTGTTCGATTAGCCCGGTGAGCCCCTGGGGGCCATGGTTGACGGCACAGTCGTGCAGGGCATGGTCGACCCCGAACTTGTGGAAGGGGTCGCCGTAGTTCACCCGCCCGCCGATAAATTCGTAGGCAGAAATATGGCTGTGGGCATCCACGAAACCGAAGATGTCATCGTCGTCCAGGCCGTTCACATTCTGGAAACGGGGAACCTGGGTCAGGTAATTGGCCGGGCCGTCATCCGCGACGGCGGCGTTGAGTTCGGCTTCCGGGTAAGTGCTACATCCGTCGCTGGGTGCCAGGGTGAAACGGTTATTGTCCGCTTCCAGTTGCGGGGAGGTGAGAGTCAGGCCGTCGTCGCCGGCAGTGAGCAGCAGGCCGGTCACGTTGGAGGCCAGGGTGAAGGTGTCGCCGTCGCTGCGGTTCAGGTTCCAGACCGCCAGATCGTTGGCGTCATCGACCATGGCCAGGCTGGGCTGGATATTGGTGTCACCCAGCCCGGTACCGATACCCCCCAGGCTTTCGCCCAGTTCACGCAGCAGGCCACCGAGGGGGGCAACCGGGTCCAGCACCAGATTGAGGGTATCGCCCAGTCCGGATACCAGATAGCTCAGCTCTCCGACAAAGTTGCCGCTCTGGTCAAGAAACTCTCCGGCTGGATCGCTGATGCCGAGCAACTGTTTGCTGCCGGCACTGCCGGGATCA
>NZ_LWFX01001743.1:0-1802 GCF_001635175.1 Alcanivorax sp. HI0083
ATCACC
Organism: Alcanivorax sp. HI0083; assembly: GCF_001635175.1. NCBI lineage: Bacteria > Pseudomonadati > Pseudomonadota > Gammaproteobacteria > Oceanospirillales > Alcanivoracaceae > Alcanivorax > Alcanivorax sp. HI0083. The sequence continues at coordinate 7 of NZ_LWFX01001743.1, forward strand.
GGGCCAGCGCCATGGCCGGCATTCTGCCCACCGGCAGCCGCCCGGACCAGCCGGAGACACCGCTAGCCAGCTTTTTCTGGAGCCTGCCGGTCACCGAGATCGCCCAATGGCAACAACCGGACTTTGCCGCCTCACCTTTTGAAAAATGGCGCGGCGCACTGCATACCTTCTGGCCGCAACTGGACGAGGTACTGACACCACTGACCCAGGCGCAGCAGCTAACCCCGGCCACCTACCGCGATGTGATCATGTCGAAATGGGGAGACAACCGGCTGGGCGTGATTGGCGATGCCGCCCACGCCATGAGCCCGCAACTGGGCCAGGGCGCGAACATGGCCTTGCTGGACGCCTGGGCTCTGAGCGACGCCATGCAGCAATCGGATAACTGGCATCAGGTCTGGAGGCATTATCACCAGCAACGCGGCCCGCAGATTCGCTTTTACCAACGCATGAGCCGCTGGCTGACACCGGCCTTTCAGTCGCACAGTCGTGCCGTCGCCACCGGCCGCGATATTCTGTTTCCACTGCTGAGCCACCTGCCCTGGATGCGGCTGCAAATGGCAAAAACCATCGCCGGCCTGAAAACCGGTTTGCTGCGTTAAGGTCGCACCGGAAACCAGATTAACCGCTAAAGGTCAGCACCTGCCGCTGGGTTGTCGCGCTTTGCCAGGCCTGCGCCACCTGGCTGGCGGGCACCGCCACTGCATCAACCTGCAGACCTGCCAACGTGACAGCCGCCAACACCTGTCCCACCGCCTGCACCAGCTCTATCTTGCTGACACTGCCCAGCCCACTGCCCATAAGGGTCAGGTCGGTACTGCGCAATGCTCCGGCAGACAACGGCAATGCCATCCCCGCCATGGAACCAATATTCACAAAGCGCGCGGCGGCGGTTTCACGGGCAATGGCATTGAGCAGGCATCCCGCCGGTGGCCCCCACAGGAAATCAAGCACCACATCCACCCCGTTAGCGGCTATCTCGCCAACAAAGGCATCAGTGAGCACCTCCTCCGGTTGATTCAGAGCAATAAACGCATCCGCGCCCAAGCCCCTTAATGTCGTTTCGTGCTCCGGGTTACGGGCTGTAGCCACAATCCGGCCCGCCCCTAGATGCCGCGCAATCTGAATCGCCAACCGCCCGGACGCGCCCGCCGCACCGTTGATAAGCACCGATTCCCCTGCCTGAAAATTGGCACGTAGCATCAACGCTACCCAAGAGGACATGCCCGGGTTGGCAATGGCCGCTGCCGTCACATCATCCACTGCAGCGGGCACCGCCACACATTGCTGTGCATCCACCGCCACCACTTCGGCCATAGCCCCCACCGGGGCCCGGGAAAACGCAAAATACACACGCTGCCCATCCGGCAAGTGCCCCACCCCGTCTGCGCCAGGCACCAATGGAAGGGTTTTGCCGCTGCTATAGTGACGGCCCTCCGCCTGAGCCCGCACAAGCTGACTGATCGCCGCCGCACAAGGGCGAACCAGCACCTCGCCCTCGCGGGCCTCCGGCGCCGTAAAGTCCGTCCACACCGGCGCCTGATCAAATTCATTCACCACGACTGCTTTCATGAGACTCTCCGAAATTTCGTGCACGATAACACGATTGAATCAATCCTTCTCCGCATGCTGAGAGCGCCACTGGCTGGGCGTCATGCCCATCCAGCCCTTGAACGCACGGGTAAAATTGGCCGGGTCGGCAAAGCCCAGTAGCTCGCTGATACGCTGAATTTCCATATCGGAACTGGCCAGCAGGTGGCGGCTGTCCCGGTATCGGGCTTCTTCCAGCAACGACT
>NZ_LWFX01001744.1:0-2192 GCF_001635175.1 Alcanivorax sp. HI0083
ACACCGCAAGCACATCGTCGCCACCGGAATCGTAGAAGCGCAACGTGGGCGGTTGGCCGTTTTTCTGCTGCTGGTAGAAGGCGGTCATGATGCCTTCCTGCAGGGCCTTGCCCGCGGTTTGCAGTGGGCCGGTGGTCGGCAGCAGGATGGCGACCTGGCTGGGGCGCTGGCTGGCGGCTTTTTCCAGGGCGTCCAGCATTTGCGGCACATCGTCGATGGCCGGGTGGGTACGCCACTGGGCGCTCCACTGATTCAACCGGGTGACCTGGGCATCCAGGTCGGCAATGGGGTCGCGGTACAGCTGGGCCAGGGTCAGCCAGCCACGCAGGTCGCCACTGCTGCCATCAATGGCGTCGGCCAGATCGGTGTTGGGCAGTTGCATCAGCAGCTGCCAGATCATGTTGTGGTTGTAACCCTGGTCATCCTCGCTGAGGAGCGGGTGGGCGGCGACGCGTTGCTGCAGGCTGTCCAGCAGCTTGCCTTGCATGGCCAGGGCGTCGGCGCGCAACAGATCCAGTTGGGCCTGATGCTCGGCGGGATATTGCAGTATTTCGTCCTGGTATTGCTGCAGCAACGACAGGGTCTTGTCCGCTTGCTGCTGGCCTAGTTGGGCGCGGCCGCTGAGTAGCAACCAGGTAAAACGCTGCTCACTGCTGAGTTGTCCGGGGCTCAGGTCGGCGAGCAATTGGCTTGCGTCGGCAGCCCGCTTTTCGCCCAGATAGGTGGAGGCCCAGGACAACGTAGAGGTAATGCGTTCGTCGGCATCCATGCCGGCAAGCTGGTTGCGGGCGGCAGAGAGCGCAGCGGGCGCCTCTGTCGGTGCGCGGGGCGTGGCAACGGCGGGGGTTTCATAGACCTTAGTCTTTGATGAAGGAGTGGTGGAGCAGCCGGCCACTACAGCGGCAGCCAGAAATGCTGCCAGATAAGCCTTTCTAAATTCCATGGCGAGGTTCGTATTACCAGAATGAAGCGGCTATTGTAGGCGCTTTCCGGGCGTCTTAACACTTGAGTAGTGCACGAATATGAGCGGGACTTTGTTTATTGTCAGTACACCGATCGGACATTTGGATGACATTACCCGTCGGGCGATTGACGTACTGGCCGAGGTGGACTGGATTGCGGCGGAGGACACCCGGCATAGCCAACGGATGCTTGATCAGTTGGGTATCCGCAATCGCATGATCAGTTGCCATGACCACAATGAAAGCCAGCGTAGTGATGAGTTGGTGGCGCGGTTGCAGGGCGGTGAGCAGGGCGCGCTGATCAGTGATGCGGGGACGCCGTTGATTAGTGATCCCGGCTACAGGCTGGTTCGCGCCTGCCAGGAGGCACAGGTAAGCGTGGTGCCTGTTCCGGGTGCGTCAGCGTTGTTGGCTGCATTGGCGGCAGCGGGACAGCCTTCCGATCGTTTCCTGTTCGAAGGCTTTGTACCAGCCAAGGGCGCGCCGCGTCAGCAAGCCATTGCGCGCCTGGCGGCCCTGTCAGTCACAAGTATTATCTACGAGGCGCCTCACCGGGTGCAGTCCTTCCTGGAAGCCCTGAACGGGCTGGTTGAAAAAGATCGTGAAATTACCCTGTGCCGTGAGCTGACCAAGCAATTTGAAACGATTCGGCGTGGCCCGGTGGGTGAAATCTGCGATTGGGTGGCGTCGGACAGCAACCAGCGACGCGGCGAGCTGGTGCTGGTGCTGTCGCCGCTGGCGCAATCTTCCGCGTGGACAGAAAAAGACGAGGCGTTGGCGAAAAGCCTGTTGACTGAGTTGCCGGTGTCACGGGTGGCCAAAATCATGGCGGCCCATACCGGGCTGAAGCGCCAGGAGCTATATGCGCTGTTAGAGGCAATGAACAATTAATATTTAATAATGAATAACTTGCGATCCCGTTTGGTCGTTTTTCAGGCATAAGAGGCTGCGCTCAACTTTGGGGTGCGTGGCCTTTTGCGCTTCAAGATCAGAAAACCTGGTCCGCGCAGCTATTAATTATTCACTATTAATTATTAACTGTTTAGACTCCGCCCCGGACCGGTTAGGCAGTCGCTGGCGGCGATTCTTTTGCAGGATGGCCGCTGGAGGAAAGTCCGGGCTCCACAGGGCAGGGTGCCAGGTAACGCCTGGGGGCCACACTGGGAACGGTGTGGCTACGGCTAGTGCCACAGAGAAGATACCGCCTGTTCCGTCCTCGTGTCGGAACCG
>NZ_LWFX01001745.1:0-1791 GCF_001635175.1 Alcanivorax sp. HI0083
AAACTGTAGTGCCCCATTATCATCAACACCACCACACCGGAAAGAATGATGGCCATGATCAGGGTACCGCTGGTGCGCTGCTCAAACGAGCCGGACAACTCCTCAATGGCGAACACAATCCCTGCCAGCGGGGCATTAAACGCCGCCGACACCCCTGCCGCGCCACCCGCCACAATCAGGGAATTATCCACGTATTTCTGCTGAAGCCGCCCCACCCGGCCCACCGAATACATCATCGCCGCGCCCATGTGCACACTGGGGCCCTCGCGGCCAATACTGGCCCCGCACAGCAACCCCAGGCAGGTGAGTACAAACTTACTGAGGATCACGCGCAAGGAGAGGAAAGCAGGGCGCAGCCAGTGGTAACGCTGCTTCAGCACCACCAGCACCTGGGGAATACCACTGCCCTGGGATTCGGTGCCCAACTGACGCATCAACCAGACAATAATCACCATTCCCAGCGGAGTAATCAGCACCGGCAGGTACGGCGAATGAGCATGGATAGCGGTAAAGGTATGGGAGGCCAGTTCAGCCACCCAGGCAAACGCCACCACCAACAACCCCACCATCACCGCGCCAGTCCAGAATACCGCGCGCAGTTTCCAGTCTTGCCAGGAACCCAGCTGCCGACGGCTCAGCCGCCGGGTACGAAACAGGTAGTAACGCAACAGACGACTATGGCGTGGCCGCTTATTCACAGCGCTCCTTCTCAAGGCAGTAGCAAGTGAACCGGAAAGAAAACAGGTAAGTCTGTATAGTGTACGCCGACTGGAAATATCTCTCCAATGCAGCCACCAATAAGGGAAGCCCCATGCAGTTTGCGTTCGATTACTTTCTCTGGATCAAGGCCTTCCACTTGATCGCTGTAATTTGCTGGTTTGCCGGCATTTTCTACCTGCCCCGCCTGTTCGTATACCACGCCATGGCAGACGATCAGCCCAGCCGCGAACGCTTCAAGATCATGGAACGCAAACTCTATCGGGGCATCATGAACCCCAGCATGATTGTCACCGTAGTGCTTGGCATGTGGATGTTCATGGCAAACATGGAAGCCTACAAAGGCAACGGCTGGATGCACGCCAAACTGGCGCTGGTGTTCCTGCTGATTGGCTACCACCACGTCTGCCTGTCCTACATGAAGAAGTTCGCCGCCGACGCCAACACCAAAAGCGACAAGTTCTACCGGATCTTCAACGAGATCCCGGTTGTCCTGCTCATCGCCATTGTTATTCTGGTGATTGTTCGTCCTTTCTAATTCCGGCCAAGGCCTGACGCTCGGTGCAGACCGGCATCAGGCGTCCGGCTTCCAGCATCAGGCGTTATCAATGAAACCGAACATTCTCGTCATCGCCGGCCACGACCCTTCCGGGGGCGCCGGCATCCATGCCGACATTGAAGCCATTCAGGCCCTGGGCGGCTTCGCCTCCACCCTGATCACCGGGCTCACCGTGCAGAACAGCCAGAACGTGCGCGGCTTCCGGCTCACCGATATCGGCCTGCTGCAACAACAGGCCGACGCCCTGCTGGACGACATGGATTACCAGGCCATCAAGATCGGCATGACCGGCTCGGTGGCCATCATTGATTTCATTGTTTGCCTGCTCAAGCGTCTGCCCGGCGTTCCCGTCATTCTCGACCCGGTACTGGCCGCCGAAGCAGGCGGCAGCCTGGCGCAGGAATCCCTCGCCGAAGCCATGCTCGAAAAGCTGGCGCCACTGTGCGACGTGATGACCCCCAACCTGCCAGAAGCCCAGGCCCTGAGCGGGCAAACAAGCGTCACCGACTGCGGTC
>NZ_LWFX01001746.1:0-1377 GCF_001635175.1 Alcanivorax sp. HI0083
AGCAGGGGCTGTTGTAGGAGCCATGCTCGCATGGCGAACCTCACGAAACGAAGCACAAGCACCACAGGGCGAGAAGGCGTATCCGATTCCTCAGGTGAGATTCCGGAGGATCCTGCAACGCCTTTTCCTCGCTAGGGCTCGGTTCGCCATGCAAGCATGGCTCCTACATTGCCTTTCAATAACGTGTATCCGGCACCAGCGCGTCGCTGCGGCCTTCCAGGTCCGGCTGGTAGATGTTCAGAGTTTCCGTGTCCGACAACCACTGGTTGATGGCCGCCAGGTCGCCCTGCTGCAGGTCGCCGGTGGTGGATTTCAGGGTCAGGGAGTTGATGATGTAGTCGTAACGGGCGTTGGCATAGTCGCGCTCGGCGGCGTACAGCGCCTGTTGGGCGTTGAGCACGTCGACCACGTTACGGGTGCCCACTTCGTAGCCGGACTGGGTGGCTTCCAGGGCGGAACGGGTGGAGCGGATCGCCTGGCGGCGGGCTTCCACGCGCAGGGCGTCGGCTTCCACGGTGCGGTAGAACGTGCGCGCCTGCTGGCTGATGTCGCGAATCGTCTGCTGGTACCGCTGGCCGGCGGCGTCGGCGAGCAGGGCCGCCTGCTTGCGCTGGCTGTTGAGGCCGCCACCGCGGAACAGCGGCACGGTTACTTCAATGCCGATAGTCTTTGAATTAGTGTCCGGTTGCGTCGAGTAGAATTGCGTGAGTTGATTGCCGGGATCGCCTCCCGAGACGCTTGGATCGGTATTGTGGTTGTGCTGATACTCAGCGAACAATTGAACCTTTGGAAGCATGGCCCCCAGTTGTCGGTCGGCCGTAAAACCCGCTGCTTTGGCGCTGTAGCGGGCGGCGAGAATCTGCGGATTCTGGTACGCGGCCTTATCGATCCAGGCATTCATTTTTGACGGTTGCGGCCCCTCCATCGGCAGATTGTCGCGCAACTCCGCCAGCGTCTCCCATTTACGACCAGTGAGTGTTTCTAACTGGTCGCGGGCGATATCGAATTCCTGCTCGGCGACGATCAGGTTCACCCGGGCCAGGTCGTAGGCGGCGCGCGCTTCTTCCACATCGGTGCTGGCCACCAGGCCCACGTCGAAACGTTCCTGGGATTGTTCCAGCTGCCGGCTGATCGCCTTCTCCTCGGCCTGGGCGGACACCAGGGTGTCCCAGGCGCGCAGCACGCCGAAGTAGCCCTGCGCCACGCGCAGCACGAAATCCTGGCGGGACTGGTAGAACTCGGCCTGGGCTACGGAGGTCAGCGACTTGGCTTCCTTGTAGCCGTAGAAGGCATCCAGGCGGAACAGCGGTTGCGTTAGCGTCACCGAGGTGGAACGAGATCTACCGTCTATCTCCAGGTCACCCGTCGATTCGTAGG
>NZ_LWFX01001747.1:0-2154 GCF_001635175.1 Alcanivorax sp. HI0083
GCTCTGGCTTACGGCGCGGATGTGCCCATGGATGTGACGGACTTGCAAAGCGGCCTGATGAAACAGGCCCGTGAAATGGCAGACAAATACGCAGGGCAATACAAGATTCCCGAGACCAATGTTTACGTGGACATGGGATCCATCGAAAAGACCATTCTCGACAAGGCAGACAAGCTAGGGGCGGATTTGATCGTGGTGGGCAGCCATACTCGCAGCGGCCTGGCCCTGCTGCTGGGCTCAACCGCACGCGGGCTGGTGCCTGGCGCCCACTGCGACGTACTGGCCGTGAAAGTCGACCAGTAACAGAAAGCCCGGATGTCCCGCACCGGGGGAGCCCCCCACACGGGAACTGACGCAAACGCGAATCAGGTAAGCTGCAGCGCCCCGGTACTGGCCTGGCTTTCTCCGTTCCAACGACACAACAATTCAGCCAGCCCCTGAGCCTGCACTTTCAGTGCAGCCAGCTCTTCCTGGCTGTTTTTCTCACCATGAAAAACCGGCAGTTTGCGCATGGAATGGACCAGCTCGTGGGTCGGCGCCTGCATTCGTTTTACTTCCAGGGTCCAGCGGATGTGGTGAACAATCATATGGAAGAAGGCCAGACGGGTAGCCAACGAATAGGCACTGTCATCGTCGTTGAATTCATTGAAGTCCAGGCTTGCCAATACCGCCTCCCGAGCATTGTCCGCCACCTTTATGGTAGCGCTGCGGGGCGTTCCCAGAAGCATGGACAAGGTGCCAAATACTTCACCGGGTGAGACATAGTAAAGCGGAGCTTCCTCTGGATTATCCGAGAGGACTTCAAGCTGCCCCCGGAGCAAAAAATACAGGGTGGAATCCACATCACCAGCACGGATGACACTTTCCCCGGAAGCGGCTACCCAAAGGCGGGTCGTCTTTTCAAGCTGCGCAAATTCGTCCTGATCATCACGGGCGATTTCATTAAAAAACGGCACACCGGCTAACAGCTGGCGCCGCCGTTGCTGGCCGAAATCATTATTATTGGCCTGCTCCATCTACTATCCCCACTGTTATGATGGAATTATTGTCATATGCTAGTGCCCGCGTCGCAGCAGGGCAACGACGGGGACGTAAAAGCGGTATAAAAACTTCGCCAACAACTGCTCAAATAGCACTGTTCATATAGTCAGCATCCATGCTAGCATCCTGAATGTAGCACTGCCTGTCAGCCAAGACTTACAAGCTCAGGCAAACAACCATATGAATGCCTACACGAATCGCGCAGCTAGCACCGAACAAGAGCGCCCCGGCAAGATTGACAAGCGCTCCACTCTGCGGGAAACAGGGAGAAGGTTATGAGCAGCAAACTTACCGACCGGCAACAACAGGTTCTCGATTGCATCCGTGAATGTCTCTCGGACAGCGGCATGGCCCCAACCCGCGCAGAGATCGCCGACATCATGGGGTTCCAGTCAAAGAATGCGGCGTCCGACCATCTCCGCGCCCTGGAGCGTAAGGGCTACATAAAACTGCACAGCGATCGTTCTCGCGGCATCCAGTTGCTGGATCATGCCTATTGGGGCGAAGAGGAACTGCCCATTGTCGGCAAAGTCGCCGCTGGTGTTCCCATTGAAGCCATCGAGAACGTTGAGCGCACGGTGCCGGTGCCCCAGGGGCTGTTCAAGCAACGCCCTACCTATCTGTTGAAGGTTCAGGGCGACAGTATGGTGGATGCAGGTATCTTCGATGGGGACCTGATTGCCGTGCGCAAATCCAATGTGGCACGGTCCGGGGAAATCGTTGTGGCTCGCATTGACGAAGAAGTCACAGTGAAGACCTTAAAGTTGAACAAATCCAGCGCCACCCTGTTGCCGGCCAACGAAGCCTATGAGCCCATCAAGGTGCCCGCTGATCAACTTATCATCGAAGGCATATTTGTGGGGCTGATTCGTGACCCGAATTCTTATTAAAGCCTGTATCCACACGGGTATAGGTATCTGCCTGATTGTATGGAGTGCGTTTGCCATGGCTGAAACCCATCTTCTTGCGCCCTGCCCCGATTCTCCGAACTGTGTGTCCAGCCTGGCCACACAGAGCGATAAGCGCGTAGCCCCTCTGCAGGCTGGCGCCGATCGGGGAAGCAGCCTGAAAAAGCTGGAAAGCCTGCTTGGCAGCCTGCAGAGGGGCTACGCG
>NZ_LWFX01001748.1:0-1166 GCF_001635175.1 Alcanivorax sp. HI0083
CGGTGTTTGGTTACGACCAGCAGGGCGGCATTCTGGGTGAGTTCGCCAACGCCTGTGGTGCCTGCGCCACCGAGGGCGTGAAATATACCTCGGAAAAGAACGACCCGAATATGCCAGGCCCGGTGCCTGATGCGCCGGCGGCACCTGCGGACGAAGCGGCTCCGTCTGCGACTTCTTCCGCGCCGTCCCGTTATTGATCTGCCCTGACCCGAGGCCGCTTTGGCAAACGCGTTAACCCTGCTGCTGGATTTTGACGACCAGTATCGCCGCGATGTGGACCAGAACCACGCGTTCCTGCATCGCCGCGACCGGCGTTTTGCCCAGCAGCAACAGGAGCAGCGGCAGCCGCTCACGGTGCCCGCCTGGCTGGCCTCTCTACATGCCCTCAATGGCCAGCGTCAGGTGGACAGCGGTAGTGATCCGCGACTGCGTGGCTGGCGCCAGGCGCGTTGGGTGTTTGCTGGCCTGGGGGCCGTGCTGGGCGTGGCTTTCATGCTGGGCCTGCTCTATTACGATGGTGGCCAGCAGATCAACGTGACCCTGCTGGTGGCGCTGGTGGGCCTGCAAGGGCTGCTGGCATTGTTCACCAGCGTGCAGGCCTGGCTGGGCTGGCAGCCCTGGCGTACCCTGCTGGGCCGTTGGCGTGGAAATGACGATGCGTTGGCTTCGTTGCGCCCGGTGCTATCCGCCCGGGTGGCGCACACCGGCGGCTTGATGTTTGCCCTCACCGGGTTGCTTACCTTGCTGTTGCTGGTGGCGGTGCAGGATCTGGCGTTTGGCTGGAGCACCACCTTGCAGGCGTCCGCCGCCGGTTATCACCAATGGATCAGTGCACTGGCCTTGCCCTGGCAGTCCCTGTGGCCTGACGCGGTACCCTCGTTGGCGCTGGTGGAGACTTCCCAGTTTTACCGGTTACAGCAAGGCAACGGTGTGGCCGATCCGGCCTTGCTGGGCACCTGGTGGCCGTTCGTGTTGATGCTGTGGCTGGTCTATGTGCTGCTGCCCCGCTGTGTGCTGCTGATGCTGGCGGCGCTGCAATTACGCTGGCAAAGCCATCGTGCCCTGCGCGCACACCCGGGCTGGCAGCCGCTCCATTACCGCTTTGATACGCCCTGGGTGGACACCCGGGGCGACGATGAGGGGCCGGCAGCCCCGGCCCCGGCCCA
>NZ_LWFX01001749.1:0-1438 GCF_001635175.1 Alcanivorax sp. HI0083
TCACGGAAATCGCCTTCCTTCACCAGCTTTTCCAGATCCTGGTGAGTGGCGGCAATAATGCGCACATCCACATGGATCGGCGTGGTCCCGCCTACGCGATAAAATTCGCTTTCCTGCAGCACCCGCAACAATCGGGTTTGCGCTTCCAGTGGCATGTCGCCGATTTCATCGAGAAACAAGGTGCCGCCATTGGCCTGCTCAAAGCGCCCCACGCGCTGATTATTGGCGCCGGTGAAGGCCCCCTTTTCATGGCCGAACAGCTCTGATTCGATCAGGTCTTTGGGAATCGCCGCCATGTTCAGGGCAACGAAGTTTTTCTCGCGCCGCATGGAATGGCGGTGCAAGGCGCGAGCCACCAGCTCCTTACCCGTACCGGACTGACCATTGATCAACACCGTCACATTGGAGTGACTCAACCGGCCAATGGCACGAAACACCTCCTGCATGGCCGGGGCTTCACCGATAATCTCGGTGGGCGCCTCTTCAACCGGTTCAGGAAAGTCGCCACGGGACTCTTCCCGATGCTTGATGGCCCGGCGCACCAGCGCCACCGCTTCATCCACATCAAACGGTTTGGGCAGGTATTCAAACGCGCCCCCCTGGTAGGAGGCCACGGCGGAATCCAGATCGGAATGCGCCGTCATGATGATCACCGGCAGATCCGGATTCTTGCGCTGCAAAATTTTCAGCATCCGCAACCCATCCGTGCCGGGCATGCGCACGTCGCTGATCAGCACTTCCGGCTCCTGCCCGCCCTGCTCCAGGGTATTGAGCGCTTCATCCGCATCTTCAAAGCAGGTCACCGCGTAGCCTTCCTGGCCCAGCGCCTTTTCCAACACCCAGCGAATGGAGCGGTCATCATCCACAACCCAAATACTGACACTCATGACCTGCTACTCCTGTTGTTTCCATCGCCACCGCAATCAGCGGCCGGCTTGTATGGCGTCGCTCTGTTCAAAGCAGCGCAATTAACGCTATGTCGGTTTCTCTGTTTCATCCAGCTGCTCCATGGGCAGCAGGATGCTAAACACGGTTTCGCCCGGCTGGCTCTCGCACTCAATCAACCCCTGATGCTGGCTGATGATGGACTGTGCAATGGAAAGCCCCAGCCCGGTGCCGCTGGCACGGCCACTGACCATGGGGTAGAACAGGGTTTCCTGCACATCCTCGGCAATGCCCGGGCCGTTATCGATAATGTCCATGCGCAGCACCAAACGGTGACGCTGGGCGCCAATGGTGAACTGGCGCAACACCCGGGTACGCATGGTGATGCGCGGTGCCGGCGTCTTCGATTCCAGCAACGCCTGGGTGGCGTTGCGGATAAGGTTCAGTAATACCTGAATCAGCTGGTCCCGGTCGGCGATCACGTCCGGCAAGCTGATGTCGTAATCGCGCCAGATCGCCACGCCTTTGGGGTATTCCGCCAGCAACAACTGGC
>NZ_LWFX01001750.1:0-1465 GCF_001635175.1 Alcanivorax sp. HI0083
ACTGCATCCGCTCCACCGGGAAACGCATCTGGTTATAGGCACAATCGAAATACACCGGCACCGGCATCACCGGGCGCATGCGCGCAAAGTAATCGGGTTCCGGGTAGGAAAAACGCAACTCACCAATCACATCCAGCCCGGGCACCAGTTTTTCACCCATGAAATGGAAGCTGGAAAACAGGCTTTCCATGATCAGCGGTGCCAAATCACCCAATGCCAACAGCTCGTTGATCTGCATCACGGCCATGTCGCCATCGGTAAAGGTTTCCAGCTGCACCAGGGTGCTGCGGGTACGGAAATATTTCACCGCCAGCTCCAGCGCCTCTCCCAGAGTGGCACTGCTCATGGCCGCATAGCCAAGAAAACCATGGGACGACAGAGTCATGGACGCACCCAGCTCCCAGCCCAGCCAGGGCTCACCGGATAACGCCATAGCCCGTGTCGCCACCACTTCAAAATCCTGGGCGGTGATGCGCGCCTGGGGATCACGCCAGCAACCGGGCTCAATACGGGTGTCTGCCAGCAACGTTTCCGTGGCCACACCGCGTCGGGACAACACATCCAGCAACAACGCCAGATATTCTGCTGATACGGAGTACTCCGTAGGGTCCATTTTTAGAATTGTCATGACTGCATTCCGATTACGCTGCACTGGCCCCAAATGACCGAATAGGCAACCATAGCGTCACCACGCGGTGCTGACAAGTAACTCACGTTTACTTGCCAACAAACCAAGCGCTTGCTAGGTTCCTTCTTTATCTGGATACAGGCTCGGGAGAGAGCAGCATGAGCACACCATCACTAAAAGGGAAAACCCTGTTCATCACCGGCGCCAGCCGCGGCATTGGCAAGGCCATCGGGGTGCGCGCCGCCCGCGACGGCGCCAACATCGTCCTGTTCGCCAAAACCACCGAACCCCACCCGAAACTACCCGGCACCCTGTACACCGCCGCCGAGGAAATTCGTGAAGCCGGTGGTACTCCGCTGGTCTGCGTGGGAGACATTCGTCACGAAGACCAGCTCCAGGCCGCCGTGGACAAGGCTGTCGCCACGTTTGGCGGCATCGATATTCTGGTCAACAATGCCAGTGCCATCGCCCTCACCGGCACCGAAGCCACCAGCATGAAGTCCTATGACCTGATGCACCAGATCAACAGCCGCGGCACCTTTCTCGCCAGCAAGCTGTGCCTCCCTCACCTGCGTAAAGCCGACAACCCTCACATTCTCAACCTGTCTCCACCACTGAACATGACGCCACACTGGTTTGGCCGCCATGTGGCCTACACCATGGCCAAATATGGGATGAGCTTGTGTGTGCTGGGGATGGCCGATGAATACCGGGGCAAAGTCGCAGTGAATGCGCTGTGGCCGAAAACCGTGATCAACACCGCCGCGGTGCAGAATCAGCTCGGTGGCGTACCGGCGGTGCAGGCAGCACGGCAACCGTCCATCATGGCCGATGCCG
>NZ_LWFX01001751.1:0-1723 GCF_001635175.1 Alcanivorax sp. HI0083
GCGGTTAAACGCCTGCCGTGTTGTGTAGTACACGTTCTGCACGTCTACCAGTATTAAAACTGTTTTCATCGGGCTCCCGGTTTCACTCAATCACTTATCATTAGTGTGTACAGACTGGGCAATAAAAACCTCAACCCTCAATCAGCCAGGCTGTCATTTTTTCTGCCAGCGCATCCAGTATGCCTTCCGGGTCCATGGCTGGCGGGGCCACCAGCACCAGGTGCATCAGCGTGCCGGCAACGGAAGTGGTCATCAGGTACAAGGTGTGCTGCTGGGCATTCAGGGAATATTGCTCCCGCGTATAATCCAGCCCTGCCATCAAGACCTGCTGTAATTCGATTTCCAACTGCCGGGTGGCCGGCAACTGGTGCAAGTAAGGCACCTGGAAAACCAACACCCGCAATAACGCTCGATGCTTGCGCATTAGCCGGTAAATGGCGCCCAGAAAATATTGCATGGCGCTGTTTAAATCATTGCGACTGTCTGTCAGCGCCAGCCGACCTTCCAGCATGGCCCTGGCCTCTGCCACCATGTCCTGCACTAACCGCGCCACAATGGCATCCTTGCCGGGAAAGTACTCATACACCGACCCGATGCTGACACCCGCCACTTCCGCAATGGCATTGGTGCTAAGCCCGGCGTATCCCCGGGTCTCCAAAATCCGAGCACATGCCTGCACCATCGCCTGAACCGAGGCTTTCGAACGGGCCTGCCTGGGCTCTTTTTTGACAGTAAAATCAGAGACTTTCCAGCGAACCTGCCCCATACAACGCCACTCCTTGCCAACGGAGAAACCCGAGTATTTCCGAGTATATGCTCAGGTTACACTGGATGCATTCGCTCATTCCATGGATCCACTCGAGAGCCCATCATGTCCAATGCCGTGAAATTCAGAACCCCCAAAGTCCTGCCTTACGTAAACAGGCTCCGGGATCACTGGGCCTGGCATCTCAAGCGTGCCGTGGCGCCGGGCAAAGCATTGCAACAGCGGGTCAACGGCAAAGTGATTCTGCTCACCGGCGCCAGCTCGGGCATCGGCGCCCTGGTGGCAGACAAGCTTGCCGATGCCGGCGCCACTGTGCTGCTGGTGGCCCGCAATCAGGAGAAACTGGAAGCGATTGCCCACGCCATCCATCAACGGGGCGGCCAGGCGTCCGTGTACCCCGGCGACCTGTCCAAAATGGAAGAGTGCGATCGCCTTTGCGAACAGGCCCTGCAGGATCATGGCCGGGTGGACGTGCTGATCAACAATGCCGGACGCTCCATTCGCCGTTCCATCAAGTTCACCGTGGGCCGCTTCCACGATTACGAACGGACCATGCAGCTGAACTATCTGGCCTCCATCCGGCTGGCCACGAACTTGCTGCCGGGCATGGAAGCGCGCAACGAAGGCCACATCATCAACGTGTCCACCGTGGGCGTGCAGGCTAACCCGGCGCGCTTCTCTGCCTACCTGGCGTCCAAGTGGGCACTGGAAGGCTGGACCTGGGTGGCCGCCAATGAGTACGCCCACACCAAGGTGCGCTTTTCCTCACTGAATTATCCGCTGGTGCGCACCCCCATGATTGCCCCCACCAAGATTTACCAATACATGCCCGTCATGTCACCGGAAACCGCCGTGAACTGGATGCTGGACATGATCATCACCCAGGACAAGCGCAAGCTGGGCGTGTTCGGCAAAGGCGCACTGGCCATGTATTACCTGTTACCGAAAACGTCAGAA
>NZ_LWFX01001752.1:0-1955 GCF_001635175.1 Alcanivorax sp. HI0083
CATCGGGCGTATTGAGTGGTAACGAGAGACGCTACAGGCAACACGCTTCACGCAAGCACGCGGAGAGTGGAATGACGGCGGTTGGGATTTTTCGCCCGGGTGAATCACTCGCCAGGGATAGTGACCTGCCTGATCTGGATTGCCGGGAAAATATTGACGCCATGGTGCACGGGTTTTATCAGCGCCTGCTGAAGGATCCGGTGATGGCGCCGGTGTTTCTGCAGGTGGCGGGGATTGATCTGCAACAGCACCTGCCGATCATCTGCCAGTATTGGTACAAAATGCTGTTGGGCGAGCAGGACTATCAGCGCCATATGATGGAAAAGCATCGGGCGCTGGATGACAAGATTCCGCTCACCGGTGTGCATCATGAGCGCTGGCTCGGCCATTTTATGGCCAATCTTGACGGACGTTTTGCCGGGCCCAACACCGACCGGGCCAAACGCCTTGCAGCCCGGGTAATGGATAATCTTTACCGCCAGCTCAGTATGCGCCGTTAGTCTTGCGCCACTGGGCAGGAGTGTCGCCCGCTTCGCGCTGAAACAACCGAATAAAATAGCTGACATTCTCGTATCCCACCTGGTGGGCAATCTGCTGCACAGACAGTGCCCCACTGATCAACAGCTTCTTGGCACGATCTATTCTGACTTTCTGAAGGTACAGGTGAGGCGCAAGTCCGGTAGCAAGGGTAAAGCGTCGCTTCAGGTTCCGCTCGCTGAACCCGAACCGGGAGGCGAGCTGCTCCAGTGACAACGACGCCTGCGGGTTGCTTTCAAGCCACTCCTGCACGGCAAGGATGGCCGCATCATCGTGGCGTCGGGTGCCGGGCAGAACCGGGCGCATCTGGATTGGGCTTGAGACCAGGAGGTGCGCGGCGCAGAGCTGGGCAAAGTGGTCTCCACGGTCATTGGCCAGCAGTGCCAACAGGGCATCGAAACTGCCATGCAACGAACTGGTGCTGTATAGCCAACGATCCTGAAGGTAGCTCTCTCTGGCCCGAAAGTGGCATTCCGTGTAGCGCTGCTGAAGCGTGGGGAGAAACGCCCAGTGGGTGTTGATACGCAAGCCGTTGACGAGTCCCGTGGCTGCCAGTGGGACAATGCCGGTGGATAGGGAAAGTACGGCACGTTGTGTCTCACAGTGCCGGGCAAGGTAGGCCGATGCCTCTTGCGAGGGTGCGAGAGTTTTCCCCAGTGCGGGACCTTCTATGGCTGGAAAAACCAGCCAGTCCGATGGAGCTGCTTTTTCCAGACAGGCATCCGTATGAATGGCATGACTACCTGCTGCGTGCAGCCGTTTGCCTGGTGCGTTTGCCAGCAGGCGAACCCGGTAGCCCGGTTGCAGCCCGGCCTGTTTTTCCAGCAGAGCCACAATCCGAAAGAAGTCGGTCACCGCGAACAAACTCATGGCCCAGCAGCCTGGGGTGACAACAATGCCAATGCTCTTCATAGACTTGGGATAATGCAGTGATGGCCTGAACGGACTATCAGTTTGCCTGTGTGGGAATGGAACGGAAAGAGGGGCAGGGCAACAATTACTGGGGTACATTCAATAGCGCAACAGGGGGTATAAATGACAGCACCGGCACCGTTCTTGCACAAGGGGGGCGAGATGTTGTTGCCGCTGGCCAGCTTCGGTTCCATCTATACCAAAGTCTGGCCCGGCGCTGAGGACAAAGCGCCGCTGCTCTTGCTGCATGATTCGCTGGGCTGTGTGGCGCTGTGGCGGGATTTTCCCCAGGAGCTTAATGTGGCCACCGGACGCACCGTCATTGCGTATGATCGTCCGGGCTTTGGCCGGTCGCCCAGACGTACGGATCGATTGCCGGTGTCTTTTGTTGAGGACGAAGCGGCGTTGGTGGTGGCGCTTTGTGATGCGCTTGGCCTGTCTACGGTTGTTTTGTTGGGACACAGTGTGGGGGGTGGGATGGCGCTGGCGGGGGCGGCTGCTCTTGG
>NZ_LWFX01001753.1:0-1452 GCF_001635175.1 Alcanivorax sp. HI0083
AGTCCACTGCTACCGTTGCTCCCTTCCGGGCCTGGCGGGGTTCGCAGCTTATCGTTGCGGGGGGACCGACGGGTCGACCATAACGCGCTTCGGGCATGGCAGCCGCGAAACGAGCGCGCATTGTGGCGAATGCCTCACGCTATTGCAAGAGGACCGCAGGGCATGGGCAATCAGCTGGCTAAACCTTGAACAGGCTGGCTCCGCACGGGGCACAGGGCTACACTCAAAGTGACTGGGCAGGACGGCGAAAGCGCCTGCCCAGCCCATCCGCGGACAGGGAGGCACCATGAACAACAGTCCCGCTATTCGCATTGCCATCAATGGCTTCGGCCGCATCGGCCGTTGCCTGGTTCGGGCTCTCAGTGAACACCCGGCACGGGAGCATTTTGAACTGGTCGCCATCAATGACCTGGCCGATTTCAAGGTGCTTGCCCACCTGCTTGCCTTCGACACCACCCACGGCCGCTGGCCCTATTCCGTGCATTATGACGGCGACGCCATGGAGATTGATGGCCGCCGGGTACCCTGCTACGCCACCACCGATCTGGACCAGTTACCCTGGGGCGAGCACGCGGTGGATCTGGTGCTGGAGTGTAGCGGTCGCTACAAGCAGCGCGCACAGCTCCAGGGCCACCTGGACGCTGGCGCCCGCCGCGTGCTGGTGAGCTACCCGGTGGACGATGCCGACGCCATGGTGGTTTACGGGGTTAACCACGGCCTGCTTGATGATAGCCAGCAGATCGTTTCCAACGCTTCCTGCACCACCAACTGCCTGGCGCCATTGGTGGATGTGCTCGACCGAGCTTTCACCGTGAAACAGGGGCTGATGACCACCATCCACAGCTACACCAATGACCAGAACCTGGTGGACAAGGCCCACGGGGATTTACTGCGGGCGCGGGCAGCGGCGGTGAACATGATCCCCACCGGTACCGGGGCCGCCAGGGCGGTGGGCAAAGTGCTGCCGCATCTGGCCGGGCGACTGGACGGCATGGCGGTACGCGTGCCCACGCTGAATGTGTCGCTGGTAGATGTGACGCTACTGCTGGAACAGCCCGTCACGGTGGAGGATATCCATGAGAGCCTAAGCAATGCCGCCCATGGGGGGTTGCAGGGGGTATTGGCGATGAACCATCTGGCGCTGGTTTCCAGCGACTTCAATCATCTGCCCTATTCCTGTGTGGTGGACACCAACCACACACGGCTACTGGGGCCCCAGTTGAAACTGCTGGCCTGGTACGACAACGAATGGGGGTTCAGCCACCGCATGCTGGACGTGGCGGGGTATTGGATGGATAAAGTTGACGCCTGACGCCTGACGCCTGACGCCTGACGCCTGACGCCTGACGCCTGACGCCAATCAGTATAAGGATCACTTGTCGCGTCAAGCAGCCTGGCGGTGATTTCTTTGTCCGGCGTCCTGCATCTGGCCTCCGGCGTTCACTCAATCAA
>NZ_LWFX01001754.1:0-1437 GCF_001635175.1 Alcanivorax sp. HI0083
ACGGCGGTACGCAGATGCGGGATCTGGTGATGACTCGCCCTTATTTCCAGTTTGCAATCAAAAATGATAATTCAAAAACGTTGCGTGAAGTGGTTGGGGTTCGGCTCGGAGGTGAGCAAGTCGAAGGGCCAATGAGTATTGGCAACTTTAATAGCTTTAGCGGCTATCTAAGTGCATCCGCTGACTTTATTATGGAAGCCCAAGGTTTGGATCAAAATGGCGATGGAGATCCAAATAATGATATCGCGATCACCTGTGGCAGTTCGTCAGCTCCTTGCCCAGGTAATCGCCCTGGCACTGGTTATAATACTTTTGGGTTGCAGACACCCTTCCGCTCTTTGGGGCTGCAAAACGGTTGCGTATCGTTTTTAGGGAATGGTATCGAGTTTAAAGATCTGACTATCGGATTTCCGCAGGTGGAGCGGTTGAATCGACCCGTTGTTTTGAGAGGTAACCGACAAACTCAAGCGGGTGTTTATAATGCTCAGCTGGGATCAGCTGTGGACGAGCTGGTCGATAACCTGGATGTCGTTCGCTCTAACGGTGGAGGCCTGACTAATTCAGAAGCTCTTGTGAACGCACTTCTGCCGCTGCTCGCTAATCCTGTCAAAGATAATATTAAAGGCCAGTTGGCTTCAGGGTTGGGAACCACCCCGGGAAACCTTAATACATTTGTCATCCCATATAATATTTCTAATCTGCATAGTGTAATGGTGGATACACCATTGTTTGGTCTATCTTTCCAAAAAGAGCCGGTACAATACCCAGGTTATGTTGAGTCGGTGTCAAGAGGTTGGGCGATGTATTTGCCCGACGCCTTCAAACTTGAGGTGTCGAATCCAACCACTTATTTTGTTAATAATATCGTGAATGGCAATGCCGCAGTGGGTAACATTACGCCCTTGCCGGACCCCGGCAGTGGCGCGGTATTTGATAACTGTTGGGGCTCTGCTACATTCTGCTAACCCCTCACAACGAAACAAAAGAGCCCCTTGATCAAAAGGGGCTTTTAAATTGTGTCATTTATGGGTGAGCATGTGCTGAACGACGCTGTTTCCAAGACTCGCACCAACTTTTGGTTCGTATTCTTGGTTGTTTCTCTAATTGCTTTCTACTGTGGCATTGCCTGGTTGGCCCGCGGCGAATATCAGTGGTGGTATATTGATTTTGTGGCGGATGCCAATGTTTATTGGGGCGATGATAGCTACCGTTATTTTCTTGCCAAAACCGCATTTCGAAATCCGGATGTTTACTGGTTTAACTTTGTGCTGC
Organism: Alcanivorax sp. HI0083; assembly: GCF_001635175.1. Taxonomy (NCBI): domain Bacteria; kingdom Pseudomonadati; phylum Pseudomonadota; class Gammaproteobacteria; order Oceanospirillales; family Alcanivoracaceae; genus Alcanivorax; species Alcanivorax sp. HI0083. The sequence goes on from NZ_LWFX01001754.1 coordinate 1,273, forward strand.
CCCTTGCGGTATTTTTTGATGGTGTCTTGACCACTATTAGTAATGAAAGTCTTTATTATTCTCGCGCTCTGAAGTCGTTTCCGCTTGTTTTATCTGTTTTTCTGGTTTATTTCACTTGCCTGAAGCTGGATGTTAAAAGGGTATGGGCGTTTCTTTCAGCTGGAA
>NZ_LWFX01001755.1:0-1355 GCF_001635175.1 Alcanivorax sp. HI0083
ACGTAGTCCCAGGGGGTTTCACTGATCTGAAACGCGGATTGATCCTTCACCGAGTTGCCATCCTGGCCCACAACCGTCACCAGGTTATCGTCATAGCGCTTGGTCGCCTCACTGATCGGGCCTTTCAGCTTCTGCATGTATTCCGTGTAGTTGCTGTTGGCTTCCTTGAGTTGTGCTTTTGCCTGGTTCAACTGCGATGCGGAGGCCAGACCTTCATTGGCCAACCAGTCATCGAATGACTCGGTGCTGCTGGTTTGCTGTTTGAAGTTCTGATAAGCCACATTCACGCTGGACTGGATCTGAAACAGGTTGTGCGAAGCATCCGATATCTTCTGCTGCAACGCCTGGCCGGCTTCACCGCCATCGGCCATAAGGAAGTTCAGAAACATGCGGTACTGGTCACCGAATCCCTGCTTCATGCCGTAGGTATTCGGATCCACCTGCGGGCTGGCAGGCACAATATTGAGAAACTGTACTTGCTGATACGGCAGCGAGCCCATCGGTGGATTCTTGCCACCCCAGTTCCACGGGGTCGGCCCGGTCAACATTTGCGGTACGCCTTCGATCTTGATCTGATCCTGGAAGGCGGTCATGAATTGTCCCCAAAGCGTTTTCGTCATATCGCTCATAATCATTCTCCTGATGATGTTTTTTATCGGGCATTTCCATGCCTCACGATGTGCCATTTGGCGCAATCAGTATCAGAGCGAAATATCAGCGTTGGGAAATTATGGATGGTGATGAAATCCATAATCACAGATGCATTATCAGCGATGATCACAACCATCATTAACGATAATGAATCGGGTAAAAATTACCGGGTAGGATGGAGGCCACCCGGCAACCAGGGAAGCGATCCACAGCGTACCTTGGGGGGAGCCGGCAATAAAAAGAGAACAAGGACGATTCATGAGCCTCGACACATCGCTGGTACCCGAGACCCTGCTCAACGCACAACGCATCATTGCGCTACCTGAAAACCCCGACCACCTGCCTGCGGTGGACTGGAAGAAACTGGGCGCTCCGGATAACCGGATTCCCCACATCGAAGAAACGCCCAGTCATCAAGCCGATTCTCCCTTACCCAAAGCCGACGTGGTCGTGATGACCTGGACCCTGGCAGAGTGGGCCGCCATGAATCAGGTACTCACCAACCGGCGTGATCCGCTCACACCGGATCAGCTGCACAGCCATGAATGGCAGGAAGGCTGGCTGTCTTACCAGCGCGACTACTACCAGATTTATCAATATATGGTGGATGTCTCCAAGACCTTCCAGGGCGGCGCGCCTTCGTTGTACAGCGAAAGCTGGGGTAGCTTCCGCCAGGTCCGCATCGGCGACTTGAACGTCTTGCT
>NZ_LWFX01001756.1:0-958 GCF_001635175.1 Alcanivorax sp. HI0083
ACCAAAGCAAGGCTTCAGGGTGCCCAGTTTTTCCAGGGTGGAATCGCCACGCATATTGTTGTCGCGCTCCAGCCCCTTGAACGGGGTGATCAGGTCATCCTGCCAGCCATCTTCATAGGACTTGGCCAGGTTCTGGTGAGAGCGCCACGCCAGCTCGTCCTGCGCTTCACGGGGAATACCCCACTCTTTCGCAGTGATCGCCTGGTGCTCACCCATGGACAGGCCGGTGCGCGGCTCGCCATTTTTCGGGATGTCCGGCATCAGGGATTTCGGGTTCAGCAGTTTCAGGCCCAGCTTGGCACGCTCGCCGTTGGTCTTGGCACGGTTCAGGGCCATGAACACTTTACGGGCGTCTTCGTTCACACCCAAGGGCGCGTCAGAAGTCGTATCAACGCCGCCGGCAATAGCGCAGTCGATCTGGCCCAGAGCAATCTTGTTGGCCACCAGAATGGCCGCTTCCAGCCCGGTTCCGCAGGCTTGCTGCAGATCGTAGGCAGGGGTTTCCGGGGCCAGCTTGGAACCCAGCACCGATTCACGTACCAGGTTGAAATCACGGGCGTGCTTCATCACCGCACCAGCAGCCACTTCGTCAATCTTCTCACCATGCAGCTTGAAACGGTCCACCAGACCATCCAGTGCCGCTGTCAGCATTTCCTGGTTGCTGGTGTCGATGTAGGCGCTGTTGGAACGGGCAAACGGGATACGGTTACCACCAATAATGGCGACCTTACGAACGGCTTTACCTGCCAGCATAATCTTTTCCTCTAGAGATGGACGGTCATCAATGACGACGACGGTGGCGAATTTGGCCACGGTATTCACTCGACAGGGCGCAGTCTACCCCCTACCGTGCCGGTCTCATTGGCTCAAACGACTGTTTGACGGCCGGGGCCGGTCAATACACCCGTCACACTGCAGTGATTCAATACGCGCCAGTGTGCGACAGGGCCAGATTTCC
>NZ_LWFX01001757.1:0-1021 GCF_001635175.1 Alcanivorax sp. HI0083
TCAGTGACGCAAACACCGGCGGCGCATCCTGGAACGATTCCAGCAGTGAGGCTTCCAGAGAACGGCCCGCCCCCATGTAGCGAAGCGTGGAATCCATGATCCCGGGCAAGGATTCAAAAATAGTGCGACGCTGCTGCTGAAAACGAAAACGCCAGTACAACCAGAGGCTGGCAACAATGAACAGCGCCAGCACCGCCGTGGCAATCAGCCCTGAAGAGGCCAGCACCAATGCCAGGATGACAAAAATAACGATCGCCATCAGCGTAAGCTGGGTGCGGGACAGTCGAATATCCGCCCGCAACAACAATCGGTCCAGAGGTCCACTGACCACTCGCGCCTGCCCTGCTTCCTGGCCCATCTCAATGCGTTGCTGCAACCGTTGCCGCACCCGGTCGTTGACCAGGCTACGCTGGCGATAACGAAACCAGACCAGCTGCAGCAGCACCGTCAGCACGGCAATGATGCCGAGCATCTGTGCCATGCCGAGCAGCTCAACCGCGCTCATCATTACTCCGGTACAGGTAATCCATGTGATACAGGTCATCGCTGGTCGGCGTCAGCGCCACCACCTCGCTGACCCGTCGACTACCATCCGCTGTTCGTTCCAGCTGAATGATGATATCCAGGGCAGAACCGATCAGCCGGGCAATGGCCGTTTCACTGGCGTCATAGCCGCTCACCGCCAGCAGGGTTTCAATTCGCACCAGGGCATCACGGGAACTGTTGGCATGAATGGTACTCATGGACCCTTCGTGGCCGGTGTTCATGGCCTGCAACAGTTCGATAATTTCATTGGAACGCACTTCCCCCAGAATCACCCGATCCGGGCGCATGCGCAGCGCGTTGATAACCAGCTCCCGGGCGCTGATCCGGCCCTTGCCCTCGGTATTGGCCGGGCGGGTTTCCAGGCGCACCACATGGGGATGGTTGAACACCAGCTCTGCTGAATCCTCAATGGTAAGGATCCGTTCCGTGCGCGGAATGTACTGACTGATCAGGTTCAGCATGGTGGTCTTACCCG
>NZ_LWFX01001758.1:0-1117 GCF_001635175.1 Alcanivorax sp. HI0083
AAAGCAGTGCCCTGCCCCGACGCCGCTCACCCAGTTGCCACCAGATCACCCCAAGCCAGCGAATCGCCCGGCGATTCTCTGCATTGCAGGCCAGTGCTTGCTGGGCGATGCGTAACGCTCGCCCAAGCAAGCGCTGGCGATAGCTGGGGAACCGCTTGGCGGCCCGCACCAGGGTCGCAACATGGCCCAGCCCGTCGGCACTCACGGTGCGTTGCCGCGCTGGGCACTGTCGGCATTCGCCTGCACCTTGGCAGCGGCCTTGCCCGGCACCGCGAAGGCATACCAGTCCAGCTTGCGAGTCACCACCATCACAGCAGCCAGGGCAGCGAACAGCAGCAGGGCGCCCAGCAACAGGGCATAGTCTTCAGCCATGAGAATGCCGTAGATCAACCCCTGCACCAGCAGCAAGCTCAAGGCAAACGTCCAGCCGGCTTTGAGCGAGCGCATGGCTGCCATCAGGTAGATGCCTATCAATGCACAGCACGATAACGCGGCCACCAGGTAGGCCAGCAAAAAGTCGATATGCTCACTGAGTGCCACCAGCAAAAGGTAGAACATGGCCAGCGCCAGGCCCACCAACAGGTATTGCATGGCGTGCAACGGATACCGGCGCAGCACTTCAAAAAGGAAAAACGCCGCAAAGGTGAGCCCCACAATCAGGTAGCTGTATTTCAGCGCCCGCTCACTGGAGAGCAACCCTGTTACCGGCTGCACCAAGCGCACCCGCAATGCCTGACCGCTATCACCGCATGCCGCATCGCCGCGGGCACAATGGATCACACTGGCCGCCGCCAGGCTGTTGGTGCGCCACTGGCTGGTAAAGCCGTCATGGGTAATCTCACGTTCCACCGGCAACACCAGCCCTTCGAAGCTGGGGTGCGGCCAATCGGCGCGCAGCGCCATGCGCGTCTCCTTCGCCAACGGCAAGGCGCCGAGTGATTCTGTGCCGTTCAGATTCAATCGCACCTTTACCGTAAAGGCGCCGCTCAAATCGGTGGGCAGCGCCACCGCCACCGCATTGCCTCCCACCCCGTCCGGCAGCTGTTCGGTTTCCACCAGGGGCAGCGGCACATCGTTGACCAGAATTTGCGGACGCTCAACCAACCCGCGCAGGTCC
>NZ_LWFX01001759.1:0-1020 GCF_001635175.1 Alcanivorax sp. HI0083
TGTCCAACGGCCAGATCATCAAATCCGGCGGCAAGGAACTGGCCCACGAGCTGGAAGAGAAAGGCTACGGCTGGTTGACCGGAGAAGAGGAGTCCGCATGAGTCTCTCCGCTTCTGCCCTGGCGCAGGAACTGAAAAGCCAGGCGCTGACCAACGCAAACAACAGCGGTAGCAAAGGCGATGCCCTGGCCGCCCTGGAAGCGGCCAGCTTCCCGGAGCGCAAGACTGAGCGCTGGAAGTACACCTCGCTGCAGGCACTGGCCGATGGCCATCTCAATGCCATCGCCGACGGCGAGATCAGCCAACCGCTGCCTGCTCTGTCTGAGCATGTGGTGACGATCAACAACGGCCAGCTGGTCAGCCACAACCTGCCCGATGGCGTGAGCCTGTCCCACGACGGCCCTGCCATCAACGGCCTGCAGACCCCGTTTGCCTTTTACAACAGCGCCGTCGCCAGCCAGCCGGTAGTACTCACCGTGGCCGCCAACACCCGCATCGAGCAGCCCATCCATGTGCAGCTCCAGTCTGCCAGCGATACCCCTGCGCACTGCAACCCGCGCCTGGTGGTGGTATTGAATCAGGGCGCCGAAGCCGCCGTGATCGAGCATTACCATGCAGAAGGTCAGGCCCTGAGCAACGCGGTGACGGCCCTGATCACCGCCGACAATGCCCAGCTGACCCACTACCGGCTGCAAGGCGAGCAGGCCAACACCCTGCACATCGGCACCTTGATCATTGATCAGCAAGGCATCAGCAAGGTCGACAGCTACCAGCTGATGACCGGCAACCGCCTGCGTCGTAACGACGTGCGCGCCCTGGTCAACAAAAGCGGCGCCGAACTGAACATGAAAGGCATCTTCGTAGTCCGCGACAACAGCCACGTGGACAACCAGCTGTGCGTGGAACACGCCGTGCCCAACTGTGAATCGGACCAGAACTTCAAAGGCCTGGCCGGCGAAAGTGGCAAGGCGGTCTTCAACGGCCGCATCCACATTCACCCCGGTGCCAGCGGCACCAACGC
>NZ_LWFX01001760.1:0-1389 GCF_001635175.1 Alcanivorax sp. HI0083
ATCCGATAATCATGACTCAGGCTCGCCGTGTGGTTATTGGCCAGCTGCTCGGACTCCGATTCCGAATAGTTACCGGTATAACTCATCTTGGTATTATTCTTTACCGTGCGGCGTTTCAGTGAAACCTTGGTGTTCAGGTCTTTCTGTTCCACGTTACCACTGCGGAAATTCAGGCCCACCGAAATATCCGCCGTCCATAAATCAAATTCCCGGGGGGAGGCAGAGGCAATGCCAACCACCTGGGGAAACTCGACCGGTTCGCCCCCCACCAGCAGCTTGCCGCTTTCCGTGGTCAAACGCCCCAGTATCACTTCACCGCCATCCAGCAGCACCGACATGACGCGCCCCGTACGGATATAGGCCACGTCTTCCCAGTCGATGGAAATCAGATCGAAATGATCACTGTCGATTTCCACCGACTCTTCATGCAGGACCTTGATCCGCCCTTTAACCCACTCGCCAGTATCCAGCTGTATCCAGTCCCATTGCTGCACGTCGAAACTGGGCGGCCGCCAGATCTCTGGCGGGGTACTGGCCGTGTCAAAGGTTTGGTCCGCTGCAAAGGCGGCGGCTGGAAGGGTGCCGACAAGCAAACAGGCAGCCCAGAGGGCTGCCTGTTTGCTTGTCTGGCCAGAAGCGCTGCCAGAAGATTGGCCAGCCATTGCTGGCCAGCCTTTAACCACTACTTTTTTCATTACTTACCATAAGGTACGGCTTCGTACGGGTTGCCACCCAGGGCTGCGGAGATATCCGCAATGGCTTTCTGGGCGCGTACGCTGTTACCGGCCTCATCCAGCGGCGGGGAAATAGCCGCAATGCCGAACTTGCCCGGGGAAACGGCAATAATACCACCGCCCACACCACTCTTGGCAGGCAGGCCGGTTTTGTACAACCACTTGCCCGCATCGTCATACAGCCCGGCCGTCGCCATCACTGCCAGGATTTCCGGCATGTCTTCCGGTTTCACCAGCGCCTTGCCGGTAACCGGGTTGGTGCCTGCGTTGGCCAGCGTCGCCGCCATGGTGCCCAGGTCCTTGGCATTCACACCCACAGAACACTGGCGGGTATAAATGTCGGTGGCCTGCAGCGGGTCGCCTTCGATATGGCCGTAGGCATACATCAGGTGAGCAATCGCCTGGTTACGTTGGTTGGTAGCCGCTTCCGACTTGTAGATATCTTCCAACACGGTCAGCTCCCGGCCGGCAAAATCACTGTAGTATCCGAGAATCTTGTTCCAGATTTCGTTGTAGCTTTTTCCGGACACCAGGCTGGTAGTGGTAATCGCACCGGCATTCACCAGCGGGTTCATTTCATGGCCCTGGTGCTGCTCGATGGCATAGATGGAATTGAACACCTGGCCGGTGGCATCCACACCCACATTCTTGGGCA
>NZ_LWFX01001761.1:0-859 GCF_001635175.1 Alcanivorax sp. HI0083
CAGGTCGGCCACTTCGGCGCTCAGTTTGACCACCAGGCAATCGCGCAGGCCGGCGGGGCCGCAGTAGTTTTCCTGCCAATCCTGCCAGTACCGCATCAGCCGGCTGATGGCCGGGGTATCGTCATCGGTGAAGCGGGCGTCCAGGTCTTGCACGTAGCTGGCAAAATAATCTTCCAGCAACGCCTGGCCAAATTGCTCTTTGGACTGAAAGTAGTGGTAAAACGAGCCTTTCGGCACGCCGGCGGCTTGCAGGATGGCGCTCAAGCCGACGGAGCTGAAACCGCGGGCAGCCAGAATGTCACGGCCCGTATCCAGCAGGTGCTGGCGGGTGTCGCGGTGTTTATCTGGCTGATTGATGGCGGTTTGCGTATTCATGGGCGGCACTTTAACAGCTAATTAGACCGGTCGTCTAGTTACGAGGTTATAAATATTGCCAGTTGCCAACGCAGAGGCGCAGCAATGGATGCTTGACCTTGTCGTGCGGGGATATGAGGCTTGCCGTACACCGACCACTTCATTCAGGATGCCTAGATGTCAGAACTGATTCTGCACCACTACACGCTGTCCCCGTTTTCCGAGAAAGCGCGTGCCATGCTGGGTTATGCCGGCTTGCAATGGCAGTCGGTCACCGTGGCGGAAATGCCACCGCGCCCCAAGTTGGCACCGCTGGCCAGTGGCTACCGGAAAATCCCGGTGGCGCAGATTGGCGCGGATGTCTTTTGTGATACCCGCACCCTCAGCCGAGAAATCGCCCGGTTGGCAAACAAGCCTGAGCTGGTGGTGGAGAATTGCAGTGAAGAGGTGCAGGCCTTTGTTAGTGAAGTGGACTTGCAGATTTTCCTGGCTTCAATTGTGACGG
>NZ_LWFX01001762.1:0-819 GCF_001635175.1 Alcanivorax sp. HI0083
ATATAAAGCCCCAGGCTGAGAAACATGGTGGAAAATTCCATCATCATGCCCAGGTAGACACTGGTGCCGTGCAGATACCCCTGAGACATGAACTGGATGCTGGCACTGAGGCACATATAGGAGTACAGCGGAATCGTCAGGAATGCCTTGCCCCAGCCGCCGCCTTCTTCCAGATCTTTAGGGGGTGACAACAACTGCCAGAGAGAAGCGGCACTGAGAATGGCGAAGCCGCCTATCCAGAATTGATGCAAATAAAAGTGGTTCACCTGGACGCCATCAGCCATCGCCCTGATTTCCTCGCTGCGATAGATCAAGGCAGAAACCAGAAGCAGCACATTGGCAGTGAGCTGGCCAAGGGTGGAAACCAGATGGTCCTTGCGGGTGCGTGCCGGGCGCAAAGCGATATGGTGCCGGGTCAGTGTGGCCGTCGCTGCGCAAATGAGCAGCAGCAAGCAAAGAATCAGCCGTTTGTAGTCGCCCAGAATGCTGACCACCTGTGCCACGCCTCCCTCCAGGGTACGAAAGGCAACGACGCCGGGGGTGACCTTTTCCTGGACCATTTGGTAATTCGCCTACTTTTCACGGCACAGCGTTTGTGCGGATTCCAGCGACTGGCGCAACGCCTTTTCATCGATTTCGGTGCCAAAAAAACCGGCGAGGGGGTCGTCGGTCATTTTCTGTTTCTTTTCGGCAATGGCGCGTTCCAGCTCCCTGTCCAAGTCAGCATCCGCGTTGCAGGTGGGTTCGTTCAGTGCTCCTGCGCTACGTAACTGGAAGTAGTTGTCCCAGGTGTTTTCACCGATCGAGAGAAGTTGGGAG
>NZ_LWFX01001763.1:0-7586 GCF_001635175.1 Alcanivorax sp. HI0083
CCGAGCACACACTTGATACCAGTGGGCTTGCCGCTCACCTCACGTACATGGGCGATCAGGTCCAGCAAATCATCCGCACTATGTACATCCGGCTGGCCGTTGGGGCTAATAGATGCCTGGCCCGCCGGAATGCCGCGAATGTCAGCAATTTCCTGAGTCACTTTGGCGGCGGGCAGAATACCGCCCTTGCCAGGTTTGGCGCCCTGGCTGAGTTTGATTTCGATCATTTTCACTTGTGGCCGCGCCGCGATTGCCGCCAGTCGCTCGTCGTTCAGGTTGCCTTCCGCATCGCGCACACCGTAACGGGCGGTGCCCACCTGAAAGACCACATCACAGCCCCCTTCCAGGTGGTAGGGAGACAATCCCCCTTCACCGGTGTTCATCCAGCAATTGGCAATGGCCGCGCCCTGGGACATCGCCTGCACCGCTGGACGGGACAATGCACCAAAGCTCATGCCCGACACATTGAAGAAACTGTGGGCCGCATAGGGCTGCTCACAGTATGGGCCAATCATCAGCGGCAAGGTCTTGGCTGCGTCTTTTTCCAGCGTCGGGTACGGACAATTCATGAAAATGACGCGCCCGGCGCCAATCTGCTTTGTAGAGCCAAACGCCATGGTATTGCTGAGATCCTTTGCCGCACGGTAAACCCAGGCACGCTGTGCCCGATTGAAGGGCAGCTCTTCGCGGTCCATGGCAAAGAAATACTGGCGGAAAAACTCACCAAGAGTCTCGAAAAAGTAGCGAAACCGGCCGATTAGCGGGTAATTACGGCGAATAGCGTGACGCTTCTGAAAAAAACGGTCCTGTAGCCATAACCCGACAGCGACCAGCGTTAGCAGCAATACCAGCAGCAGAAAACCCAGCTCCAGCCAGGCAATGGTGCTGTTCAACCAGGGCTCCAGATACTCGGGAAACATTCGCTCTCCTCGCTTGCAGTATTCACCATCGGGTGGCTTAAAGCGGAAATGTGCGCCAGCGCACTTGGGCCACCCCCGGCGCAATAGTATGATGTTCGTCCGTCGATTTTGTTACGCTTGGCGGCCAGTGTGGTCAATTCGTCTGGTGCTGGCCAGAAAGAAAAAAGAATGGCGTTATCATGGGGGTAACGCTTGGCAATAAGCCAGATCGACGGAAGAACAACAAACTAACGGTGTTCGGGGTGCCCAACAAGCGCCTTGAGGCACCAGAAAAGGGGTACGGGGTTCAATGCGGGTTTTATTGACTAAATCCTGGCTGTCCGGGGTCTTTGCAGCTGGCTGCATGCTGGGCTTCAGTGCGACGGCACAGGCAGACAATATCTACAAATACCGCTCTGCGGATGGCACCATCCTGTTCACCGACCAGGCTCAGGAACAGGTGGGGCAACAATATACCCTGCTCTCCGTTCGCAAGGGCTGGAGCTACACCCCGCGCGCCCTTTCCAACGCCCAGCGTGACCAGTACGACACCATCATTACCCAGGCGGCGACCCGCTTCCGTGTGGACCCGGCGCTAGTCAAAGCCGTTATCCACGCCGAGTCCCTGTTCAACCACAACGCTATTTCCCGGGTTGGCGCCCAGGGGCTTATGCAGCTGATGCCCGAAACTGCGGCCTACCTGAAAGTCAGCAACCCCTTTGACCCCCGCGCTAATATTACCGGCGGCACCCAGTTCATCGCCTACCTGAAAAACAAATTCTCCGATCTCGACCATATCCTGGCCGCCTACAATGCCGGTGAAGGCAATGTTCGCCGCTATGGCGGCATTCCGCCTTTCAAGGAGACCCAGGCTTACGTGAAGAAAGTGAAGCAACTGCGCCAGCGTTATGCACACCAGTTCGTGGCCGAACTTGGAGAGGAAGAAACGGTGTTTGCGTCACGGTAAGCCCTCCTGCCCCCTTCACTCAGGCCCGTCAACACCAGTGTTGGATTACGCCTTTCAGGCTAATGCAACCTACAAGACTCGGCGCTCCCAGGTTATCGGGTAGGTCTGATTAACCTGAAAGGCGTAATCAGACAACAAACCCAACGTTCATCAAATTTCCACACCCAGCCACTGCCCATCATAATCAATTCGAAACTGCTCGAGCTGATAGCTTGATGTCTGGCATTTACCGCTGCGCAGCGAAAACGTCAGCCCATGCCCCGGGCAACGCAATTGCTCATTCATCACGGTACAGCGGTCGAGCGGAAAGTCCGCGTGGGGGCAGCGGCGCTGCATCAGCCAGGTGCGACCGTCTTCATGGATCAGCAGCAACTCCTTGCGCCCCACCGTAACAGGCAGCCGCAGACCGTCGTAAAGATCCATGATGCGGATAAGTCGATGAAACATGTGCCCTCACCGGTTTCCGTAACGTAAAAAGCCCGCAGAAGCGGGCTTTTTACTGTGCTGCGAAGCAGCGGATCGGTCAAGCAGACATTAGTTGCCGTGCTTCTCCGCCAGATAGAACCAGGTATCCAGCACCGAATCCGGGTTAAGGGAAACGGAAGAGATGCCCTGCTCCATCAGCCACTTGGCCAGGTCCGGGTGATCCGACGGGCCCTGCCCACAGATCCCGATGTACTTGCCCTGTTCATTACAGGCATCGATGGCCATCTTCAGCAGCTTTTTCACCGCCGGGTCACGCTCATCAAACAGGTGGCTGACGATGCCGGAATCGCGATCCAGGCCCAGCGTCAGCTGAGTCAGGTCGTTGGAGCCGATGGAGAAGCCATCGAAGTGCTGCAGGAACTCATCCGCCAGCAAGGCGTTGGTCGGCAGCTCGCACATCATGATCACACGCAGGCCATTTTCGCCACGCTTGAGGCCGTTCTTGCCAAGCAGATCAATCACCTGCTCCGCTTCGCCCACGGTGCGCACGAACGGCACCATCAGCTCCACGTTGGTAAAGCCCATTTCGTCACGGACTTTCTTCATGGCGCGGCATTCGAGCTCGAAACAGTCGCGGAAGTTTTCGCTGATGTAACGGCTCGCACCACGGAAGCCCAGCATCGGGTTCTCTTCCCCAGGCTCATACAGCTTGCCGCCGATCAGGTTGGCGTATTCGTTGGACTTGAAATCCGACAAACGCACAATCACTTTTTCCGGGTGGAACGCTGCCGCCAGCGTAGAAACGCCTTCGACCAGCTTCTCCACGTAGAAATCCACCGGATCACCATAACCGGCTGTCCGTTTGTCTACGTTTTGCTTGACGTCCTGGGGCATGGAATCGTAGTTCAGCAGTGCCTTGGGATGCACACCGATCATGCGGTTGATGATGAACTCCAGGCGGGCCAGGCCCACGCCCTGATTCGGCAGGCCGGCGAAATCAAAAGCCCGGTCCGGGTTGCCCACGTTCATCATGATCTTGAACGGCAGCTTGGGCATGGACTCGATAGAGTTGCGCTGAATATCAAACTCCAGCTGGCCTTCGTAGATCTTGCCGGTATCGCCTTCTGCGCAAGAGGCCGTGACTTCCTGACCATCCTTCAGGAGTTCAGTAGCATCGCCACAACCCACGATGGCCGGCACACCCAGTTCACGGGCAATAATGGCCGCGTGACAGGTACGACCGCCACGGTTGGTAATAATGGCCGCGGCACGCTTCATCACCGGCTCCCAATCCGGGTCGGTCATGTCCGTCACCAGTACATCACCGGGCTGGACCTTATCCATTTCCTTGATGCTGGTCACAATGCGTACTTTACCGGCGCCAATCCGCTGGCCGATGGAACGCCCTTCCACCAGTACTTTGCCGGTTTGCTTGAGCAGGTAGCGCTCCATCACGTTCACGTCGGAACGGCTTTTCACGGTTTCCGGACGGGCCTGAACGATGTACAGCTTGCCATCGTCGCCATCCAGCGCCCATTCGATATCCATGGGCATGCCGTAGTGCTTTTCAATTTCAATCGCCTGGCGGGACAGATTCTCGACCTGTGCGTCAGTCAGGCAATAGCGGATGCGTTCATCTTTGTCCACGTCCACGATTTCAACGGACTTGCCCGCGCTACCTTCAGCGCCGTAGATCATTTTCTGCATCTTGCTGCCCAGATTGCGGCGCAGTACAGCAGGTTTCTTGTTCAGCAGGGTTTTCTTGTGGACGTAGAACTCATCCGGGTTAACCGCACCCTGCACGACCATCTCGCCCAAACCGTAGGAAGCAGTGATGAATACCACGTCCTTGAAGCCGGATTCGGTATCCATGGAGAACATCACGCCCGCAGCGCCCGTCTCGGAGCGCACCATGCGCTGCACACCGGCAGACAGGGCGACCAGCTTGTGGTCAAAGCCCTGGTGGACGCGGTAACTGATGGCGCGGTCGTTAAACAGGGAAGCGAACACTTCTTTGACCGCGATCATGACGCTGTCCACGCCACGAATATTCAGGAAGGTTTCCTGCTGGCCAGCGAAAGACGCATCGGGCAGATCTTCTGCCGTCGCTGAAGAACGCACCGCCACCGGCAGGTCTGCGTTGCCTTCGCCAATCTGGGCATACGCATCACGGATCGCCTTGTCCAGCGCAGGCTGGAACGGAGCATCAACCACCCATCGACGGATCTCTTCGCCGGTCTTGGCCAGCGCGACTACATCTTCAACGTCCAGCGCAGACAGCGCTTCGTTGATCTTCTGGGTCAGGTTGTTGTGCTCAAGGAATTCACGGAAGGCTTCAGCGGTAGTAGCAAAGCCACCGGGAACGGAGACACCCGCTGCCGACAGATTGCTGATCATTTCGCCCAGGGATGCGTTCTTGCCGCCTACGTGCTCAACGTCATCTTTACCCAGGTCCTGAAACCAGACTACATATTCCGCCAAGGTCATCTCCTTTTACGTATTACCGGTTGGTTTGTTGGCCAAAGCAGGTCGGCACACCTTGTGCCGAAAACGCTATAAATAGCGCCATAACAAGTTCGCTGCACAAGGTGCCGGATCAAATCGAGCCGACATTCTACTCAAAACCGAAACAGTTTGCCTGCCCCCTCTTTCAGATTTGGACGGTATTTGGGTATCACTTTCGTCAACACCCCGCCTCCCCCCAAGTCGCGCACCACAAGAAAGCGCTATCTCACTGAAATAAAAGAGGTATTTCTGCCAATCAAGATTTGTCGAGCGCAGTGTAATGTCTGCGTCCTGTGCGGACAACGCATGACGCTACAACCCCTCTGACAGATCGGCCAATCCCTGCAGATAGCACTGGTCGCACAGCGATACAGCGTCTAGACTGGCTCCATTCAAAACAATGACTTACCCGTAGGAGCGGGGCTTGAGCCGCGAATGGTTGGAGCCCACCCCGCCAAGACTGTTCGCGGCTCAAGCCCCGCTCCTACCGCAAAGAAAACGGGCAGACCCAATGAAACGAAGCGCTTTCTACCTTTCTGATGGCACCGGTATTACCGCGGAAACCCTTGGCCACAGCATGCTGAGCCAGTTCGGGGATATCGAATTTGTGCAGATCACCCTGCCCTTCGTGCAATCCGATGAGCAGACTCGCGAAGCCGTGGCCCGCATTAACAAGGCCGCAGAGGAGGATGGCGCCAAGCCGGTAGTCTTCTCGACACTGGTCAACACCGACCATCGCGCCATCCTGCATAGCTGTGACGCCCTGATTCTCGACCTGTTCGGCGCTTTTCTTCGTCCGCTGGAAGACGAGCTTGGGGTACGCTCCAATCACAAAATCAACCAGAGCCACGCCATCCGCGACGCCGAATCCTATCGAATCCGTATTAACGCTGTGCATTTTGCGCTGGATAACGATGATGGCGCCCGCACCCGGCACTACGACCAGGCCGATATTATCCTCATTGGCGTCTCCCGCTCCGGCAAGACCCCCACCTGCCTCTACCTGGCATTGCAGTTCGGGCTATTCACCGCCAACTACCCGCTCACCGAAGACGACTTCGACGACCTGCGCCTGCCCAAGGCCCTGATGGAGCACAAACACAAGCTCTTCGGCCTCACCATCGACGCCGACCGCCTCAGCGCCATCCGCAGCGAACGCAAAGCAGGCAGCAAGTACGCATCCCCGCGCCAATGCGACATGGAATTACGGGCCCTGGAAGCCATGTACAACAAGCACAACATTCCGTATCTGGACGCGACAGAGTTGTCGATTGAGGAGATCAGTACGCGGGTGTTGGCGATGAAGGGGTTGAAGCGGCGGCTGCAGTAGCCTGTATTGTAGGAGCTTGCTTGCAAGCGAACTCCCACAGCGAATCCAGACCGGGGAATAGCCTTCATGCAGCCTTGCTCGAACCCACCTTGCCGCCCCTGCTTCATGCCCCCCGGCGCGTGGGCATGAAGCCCAGAGACAACAAGAACTATGGCTAGCTTCCGCTCCCTTGCCCACTCTGCCTATTAATTAGGCCCCCAACAACAGGGGAATCGGAGACCTTATAGGCAAATCCCCCCCCGCAACGGTAGACTAACTTCCTTCGTCCTTGCTACAGACACTACAGTGAAGCATAAGCCATTACACAAAAAGTCCGATAAGGACGCCCTTTACAGCGCTCTTGCCAAGCATGCAAAAGAGATGGGCAGCCTGAGCCTTTTGCAGCTGCATAGTGCGGATTCTCAACGCGAGAGTGCACTTTGCTGGAAGCTCGGACCATTACAATTAGATATGAGCTTGCAGAGGCTGAACTCTCAAACCCTGGGGTTACTAGCCCGGCTGGCAGAACTAGAGGCGGTGGGTGCCGAGATTCATAAGCTGTTTAGTCGAGACTCCATTTCAGCATCAAAGCCAGGAGGGCACTGGCTACTGCGGCAACACAACGATGCCCAGCAGTTTCAAAACGAGATTGACGAAATACGCCTCGAAATTTCCCGGATGTCGAAATTGGCCAGTGAGATCAATACAGGCCAATGGAGAGGGTCAACAGGCCTATCAATAACCAACATTGTGTATTTGGCCAGTGGCGGGCCGTCAACAGTCGCACAATTTACTCATCACGCCTTATGGCGGGAGAGCGACTCCATTAAGGTCGATTTCGCGTCAACACTCGATGGAATGCAGCTCTATCGACTTTTCAGTGAGCTCCCTCCTGAGCAAACACTGTTTATTTTTGCCTCAAAATCTTTCGCCACAGTGGACACGCATGCCAACTTTCAACTTGCTCGTGACTGGCTGATCGAGCGGCTCGGGCAAGGCTCAGATCTGAGCAAACACTTTATCGGCATATCATCCTCCCCAGACAGCATGACCGAGGCAGGAATTCCGCAAAAAAACCAGTTACGCGTCTGGGACTGGGTCGGAGGAAGGTTTTCCAGCTGCTCTGCGTTTTCATTTCCTGTATTGCTAACAAAAGGGGCCAACTTCTACAGAAAAATGCTGAAAGGGGCCGAGACTGTAGATCATCATTTCAGAACCGCACGGCTAGAAGAAAACATCCCCGTTCTGATGGCACTAGTTGATGTCTGGAACCGCAACTTCCTGAGTATTCAGAACCGAATTCTTCTCCCCTATGACAGCCGCCTGAATCTCCTGCCACGCTTTGCAAGCCAGCTGGAGCTTGAAAGTTGCGGAAAATCCTCATCTGCAGAATCAGAAAAGCTGAGGACCGCCGGCATGGTGCTGGGAGAATCCGGACTGGATGCCCGACATAGTCTGCATGAGTACATCCACAATGGCA
>NZ_LWFX01001764.1:0-1201 GCF_001635175.1 Alcanivorax sp. HI0083
CCAATGCTGTTCATAATACTGTCCATATTGCCAGCACTGGCCGAAAGGTCAGATGAGACAGATCAGATACGGTTGGCGTCAATGAATGACGCGCCGAAAACGGAGAGGGGTCACAATGAGCGATAAAGGTAAGGCGCTGTCCGCTGCGCTGTCACAGATTGAGCGCCAATTCGGCAAGGGTTCCGTCATGCGCATGGGTGATCGCAAGCGCGAGCGCATGCCGTCCATCTCCACCGGCTCGCTGGGGCTGGACGTTGCCCTGGGTATTGGCGGGTTGCCCAAGGGGCGGATCGTGGAAATCTATGGCCCTGAATCCTCTGGTAAAACTACCCTGACCCTGAGCGTGATTGCCCAGGCCCAGAAAAAAGGCGCCACCTGTGCCTTTGTGGACGCGGAGCACGCGCTGGACCCGGATTACGCGGAAAAGCTGGGTGTTAACGTGGATGACCTGATCGTCTCCCAGCCGGATACCGGCGAGCAGGCGCTGGAAATCACCGACATGCTGGTGCGCTCTGGTGCAGTGGACGTGGTCATCGTGGATTCCGTGGCGGCCCTGGTGCCGAAAGCGGAAATTGAAGGCGAGATGGGTGACACCCACGTGNGGCTGCAAGCCCGCCTGATGAGCCAGGCGCTGCGTAAAATTACCGGTAATGTGAAAAACGCCAATACGCTGGTGGTGTTCATTAACCAGATCCGCATGAAAATTGGCGTAATGTTCGGTAACCCGGAAACCACCACCGGCGGTAATGCGCTGAAATTCTACTCCTCCGTGCGTTTGGACATCCGCCGTATCGGCGCAGTGAAACAAGGGGACGAAGTCACCGGTAACGAAACCCGGGTGAAAGTGGTCAAGAACAAGGTGTCGCCGCCGTTCCGTCAGGCCGAGTTCCAGATTCTCTACGGTCAGGGGATCAACCAGCTAGGCGAAGTGCTGGACCTGGGCGTGCAGCAGGGTTTGGTGGATAAATCTGGTGCCTGGTACGCCTACAAGGGCGACAAGATCGGCCAGGGCAAACAGAACGCTTGTGAGTATCTGCGTGAGAACCCGGCCATTGCCGAAGAAATCGAGACGGAAATCCGCGCCCGCTTGCTGCCGGACCCCACCTCGGAAGCGCCAGTGGAAGAGGACGCTGCGGCTGACGATGAGTGAACCGCTGACGGAGGCCGAGCTGCGCCAGCGGGCTGTTGCCCTGCTGGCCCG
>NZ_LWFX01001765.1:0-1312 GCF_001635175.1 Alcanivorax sp. HI0083
CAAACGCCATCAGCGGATGCCCGCAACGCGGTTCGCCCGCCAGCGCATCCAGCAAAACCGCCGCCACCGCAGCGCTAATCAGGGAAACAGAAAGCATGATTTCAGTGTCATTGCTCGGCATCGATGCGGGGCAGTGTACTTGACACTCCCGGTCGCGGGGCAGAGGATTTGCCGCTTTCCGGCCCTGTGCCGCCCCGACCGGAGACACCCGTGAGCACGCCTTTGCCCTGGCAACAGCCCATTTCTGCCCCCAGCGAAAGCCATCGGCACGCCGCCCTGCACCGCCAGACCCAGCTCACCAAGCCCGCCGGATCCCTGGGTCGCCTGGAGTCTTTGGCCGTCCAGCTGGCCAGCTTGCAGGCCACGGACCAGCCCCAGGCAGAACAAGTGAGCATGGCCGTTTTTGCCGCCGACCATGGCGTTTGCGAAGAAGGCATCTCCGCCTTTCCCCAGGCCGTCACCGGGCAGATGATTGCCAACTTTGTCACTGGCGGCGCCGCCATCAGCGTGCTGGCCCGACAGCTCGGCGCCGAGCTGGAAGTCATCAATCTGGGCACCGTCACACCACCGCCCATCGAAGACGGCGTCATCGATGAACACGTCGCCCCGGGCACGGCCAACCTTGCCCGCCAACCGGCCATGACCAATACGCAGTTGCACGCCGCTCTGGCCGCCGGGGACCGCGCCGCCCAACGGGCTGCCGACCGCCAGGCCGACCTGTTTATCGGGGGTGAAATGGGGATTGGCAATACCACCAGCGCCGCTGCCCTGGCCTGCGCACTGCTGGGCGAAGACGCGGCCGTCCTCGCCGGACCCGGCACCGGGCTGACACCGGAAGGGGTGTCCCACAAGATCGAAGTGATTACACAGGCGCTGGCACGTCACGAAAAACAATCCGAACCGTTGGCGACACTAGCCTCATTGGGCGGCTTTGAAATCGCCGCTCTGACCGGTGCCTTTATTGGCTGCGCGGTCCGTGGCATCCCGGTATTGGTGGATGGTTTTATTGTCTCCACTGCGGCCCTCGCCGCCTGCCGACTCCGCCCGGAATTACGGGACTGGCTGCTGTTCGCTCACCAATCACAGGAGCCCGGACATCAGCGCCTGCTGCAAGCACTGGATGCCAAGCCTTTGCTGGATCTGTCCTTGCGATTAGGTGAAGGCANTGGTGCTGCTGTAGCGGTACCGTTATTACGCAGTGCCTGCGCGCTGCACAACCGGATGGCCACCTTTGCCGACGCCAGTGTAAGCAATCAAAACGGATAAATTGTCGGATTACGACGACGCCTAATACGACCTACGTTAGCGGGAA
>NZ_LWFX01001766.1:0-1134 GCF_001635175.1 Alcanivorax sp. HI0083
CGGTTTTGCTTCATACCAACACATGTACCAACAAGCGGATTTGTAAAATTTCTGACGCATGAAGGTGTCGTCATTCATCTAAATCCTCTTTCGCTGAATATATCCAAATTTGGAGAGCAGCGAAGGGTGTGGATCATACCATTCTTGCCACCTTGTGCCACCTGCTCGATCAGGGAGGCGAGGGGCTTATCCACAGAATAAGCGACCCAGGGGCATGACTTTGAGAGGATGGGGGCAGGCTCTTTGGTGTGGGAGAGCAGGGAGTGTCACCTTGCCGATCAGATGACTACATTATGACCGTGCTAGCAATCACGTGATATCGGCTTTCTATCTAGTCGTCCGCTGGTCTTCTCGTGAAGGGAGACGAGCAGGCATTTTGCTGTGGCTAGACCTCCACGAACGCTCGGCAAAAAACTAATTCCCCCAAAAACCATTGAATCTGCATAAATCGTACATTGAATTCAGGATTTTTTTGGGTGCGTTGTCTTTAAGGCTTGACGTCGTGGTTGGGAATGCAGTAATTTTTTCTTGGCTTGGCATCGCCACAGATAGCTAAGTCCTCCTGCACCTGATTAACGCGGTGTTGGCAGAACACTACAGACATTTAATGTCTTTTCAACAGCGCAGCCTGAATGGACGTGGCATCCATCAGCAATAAGTCGCCCTCCCTAGTATTGGTTTCACGCGAAGCGTGAACTTCCAATCAAACACAAAATTATATTTGGATTGCGACCTTGTGGTCGTTCTGAGGATTTTTGCTGGGCTGCGCTGAGCGTAGGCACAATTCTTATGGCATTACTTTGCCTTGGGAATGGTGTCGTTTGGCGCAGCACTTAGGAGGGTTAATGAATACTCGATTGATTGCTGCGCCGCTATCTGTTTGCGCAGGTGAAGCACCAAAGCCGCTAACTGGCCTCACTATGCTGTCAGCCAAAGATCTGGCTGAGGAATTGGGGATCGGAGTGAGCACGCTGTGGGCTTGGGTTGATTGCAACGGGAAGCACTTTATTCCCGAATTTCCACAGCCGATAAGGCTGGGAGGGAACTGTACCCGCTGGCGGGCGCAAGACGTGGCAGATTATTTGGCCGGTGTTATGGGAGGTGATCATGCTGATTAATCATGCCTCCCCACCG
>NZ_LWFX01001767.1:0-1244 GCF_001635175.1 Alcanivorax sp. HI0083
CGGCAGAGACAACAACAATGCCCATAGCACCAGCCGATTGGCCCAGGGATTCAGCGTCGGATGGCGCAGCGCAAAACATGGGGACGCCGGCACAGGCAGCAACAAAATCGCAAACCCCCATAGCCAGCGCCGCTGACCGAACGCGGTGAGCATCAGGCTCAACCAGCCCATCCACAGAATGCCCACCCCAGCGGCGGACAGCATGGCCAGCGGCAGCGCCAGCCACTGGTGCTCAATATAAAATTCCAGCAACGTATTCAGCATGGCCTGCCATCATTGCGATCAGAAAAGTGAAGATAAGAGAGGATTCACTGCATTGTCCTGTTCTTCCGCGACCAGTCAACGCACTCCTCTCATCCATTGCAACAACCTTGCGCCACATCAATAAACGCCAGCCTGGCCGGGAACCATATCGCCCCGCACATACACTAAGTAACCCACAACGTCTCACAAGGACACACCATGACCCCATTTCGCCTTCCGCTGCTGCTGGGCAGCACCGCACTGTTACTGGCTGCCTGTACAGGGCAGCCAGCCAACGAGGTACGCACCATGGTTGAAGAGAGCCAACTGCGTGGAGAAGCCTGGTCCGTCACATCGCTTAATGGCGAAGACGTCACTGAGGCTACCGTCACGCTGAACTTTCATCAGCCCGGGCAAGTGGCCGGCAAGGCCGCCTGCAACAATTATATGGCCACCTATGTGCAGGACGAGGACAGCTTCACCATCACCACCGGCGGCGTCAACATGATGGCTTGCCCAGCACCACTGATGGAAATGGAGCGGCAATTTTTGGACGCCCTCAAGGGAGTCAATCACGCCGACATTAACAAGCAGGGCCAACTGATTCTCACCGGCAGCGATGACATCAGGATTGAAGCCCGCCGGTAAAAAAGGTTCTTCGCGTATTAGAGTGAATAACTCGCTTCTCGCTGCCTGATGGCTTTATCGCGACTACCCGGCACTTTCCCAAACGCTCGACGCCGGATGCCTGATGTAAAACCCCATAGCCTGAGAGGCTGTTGTTATTGCGGCATCTCTTTTGAGGGATGGGCAGGGGGGGCATCATTCAGGCAATAATCGGGTAATGCATTTTACGCACAGAGCCTGGCGGCCAGGGGGGTTCCGGTTTTGAATGCACGCGTCCGTCGTCGGGCATCCGGCGTCCAGCAGCTGCCAGGGCGGGATAATGCGACAAGCTTTGAAGCTGGCTGATCAGTCAATTCCGCGATGAACCTAAAAAA
>NZ_LWFX01001768.1:0-1222 GCF_001635175.1 Alcanivorax sp. HI0083
CCAAGGAGCCCAGTGCTCAGGCCAAGATTGAGCTCTACGACCGGATTCTGGAATTGCGCCCGGATGATCCGGAAGCGCTGGCCTGGAAAGCCGATGCGGCTCTGGAGCTGGGCGAGCAGCGCTGGGCGCTGAGCCTGTGCGACCGGGTGCTGGAAGTGGACGAGGAAAACTCCCATGCCCTGTATCAGCGGGCCTGCGCCTGGTCCGGGCTGGGGGAAATCGAGAACGCCCTGACCGACCTGGCCGCCGCCATCCAGACCTCGGAAACCCTGCGCAGCCATGCCCGTAGCGAAGAAATGTTCGAGCCCCTGCGCGAGCTGGCCCGCTTCCAGGAATTGGTCGGAAGCGACGAAGATTCAGGCTTTTCCGCCTGATAGCCCCTTTCTGTTGCGGTCATAGCGAAACCTTCGCCCGTAAATGGTCAATTTGCGGGACAGTTTCTGCTAGACTTGCCCCCCTTGTATGAGCGGGCGATGACGAACGGATTACCGTTTCGTTCACCTGGGCGGCCTTATCCTGGCTGTTTTCAGTGCCCCTATGGAGAATCCCATGACTCGTGACAACGGTGCCGGTAGCACCAAACAGATGCCGGATGTGGCGTCCAACTCCATGGTGGATCATATCCACACGACCCTGGATTGGGTGGGCATGAGTGAGATCCACTTGCCAGCCCGCGTCAGCGATACCCTGGCTGGCGAGCGCCCGGTGAGCACCTCTATCCAGGCTTATGTGAACCTGGCCAATGCGGATGCCAAGGGCATTCACATGTCGCGCCTGTTCCTGATGCTGGAAGAAACCTTTGGCGACCATTCGGTCAGCGCCGGTTCCATCGAGCAACTGCTGCGTAACTTCCTGCAGACCCATGAGGGCCTCAGTACCCGCGGTTTCGTGCAGCTGGATTTCGAATATTCCATGCGCCGCGCGGCCTTGAAGAGCAGCTATTCCGGCTGGAAGAGCTACCCGGTCAGTATCAAGGGCACCCTGTGCGAAGAGGGCATGCGCATCGAGTTGTCGGTGGAAGTGCCGTACTCGTCCACCTGCCCCTGCTCGGCGGCGTTGTCCCGCCAGCTGATTCAGGAACAGTTCCGCAAGGATTTCGCCGAAGGCAAAGTGGATGCCGATGCGGTGTTTGAATGGCTGGGCACGGAAGAAGGCGTACTGGCCACTCCGCACAGCCAGCGCTCCATCGCCCAGGTGCGTGTGTTGCTGGATCACACCGAAG
>NZ_LWFX01001769.1:0-794 GCF_001635175.1 Alcanivorax sp. HI0083
ATGTTTCCCGCTGGTTGGAGGACTACCCCCATTGCCAGGTTCAAGGCAAGCCCGCTACCCGCCAACGCCTGCATAGCGCCCTGCTGGCATTAAGCGGCCAGGACACAACCGCCCCCCGTCGCCAACCAGCCACACAGCCGTTCCCGCGCCCGGTTTCTGTTCTGCTTGTGGACGACCACCCAGGCAACCTGAAACTGGCCCGGGTCTTCCTGGAGGAACTCGGGGTCACTGTCACCGCCTGCGACAGCGGTCAACGCGCTCTTGACGCCTTCCGCAAACAGCCATTCGATCTGGTCTTCATGGACATCCAGATGCCCGGCATGGATGGCAAGGAAACCACCCGGCATATGCGCGACAGCGAACCGGATGGCACCCATACGCCCATTGTCGCGCTAACCGCCCACGCGCTGGAAAGCGAGCGGCGGGAACTGCTGGATCGCGGGCTGGACGACTACCTGAGTAAACCGATCACCGAAGGGCAACTGCGCCATACGCTGGAGAAATGGGTGCTGGAAAGCACCTCCGATGAGCTGCCGGATGGCCCTGACAGCAACGATAACAGTGACCAGGTCTTTGATCCTGCATTGGCCCGTCGCCGCGCCGGGGGGCGTGACCACCTTGCCGACGAAATGCTGAAAATGTTGCTTGATAGCCTGGAAATAGATCGCCCGGCTATCTCCGCCGCCTTCGACCGGAACGATAACGACGACTTGCTGGAGCGGGTGCACAAACTCCACGGTGCGACCCGCTACTGCGGCACTCCCCGCCTGGAACAAAGCGCCCGGCAACTCGAA
>NZ_LWFX01001770.1:0-586 GCF_001635175.1 Alcanivorax sp. HI0083
CGAATGGGGTATAGATTGCGAGCCAGCCTGAAAGACTGAGCATGCAAGGAGTTATTCAGAGGTTCCTTAGCCCTCGGGGTCCGGGGGCTTTTTCGGTATGCTTCTGTCTGGTTTTTCCAGGGACGGNAGTCACTCTATGGCCATTGGGCCACTCAGCTGGCCGCTGCTGCTGCAAACGGCGCGTCGGCATTTTTCCCTTTTCTTCATGCTCTTCTTCTTTCTTGGCTTGCCGTTTGCGGCGGTTGGCGTCGGTCTGCTCTGGTTTGAAGGTGGCGATGATTGGGGGGCGGCGTTTGGCGGGGCCTTCTTTGCGCTGGTCGGCATTGGGGTCATGATCATGGCGTTGGTGACCAGTGCAAGCAGCATTGGCTATTACTACGAGCGGGCCTTGCTCAGAGAACACGGCACCAATGTGGATGGGGTGGTGTTGTCAGTGACGCAATACAATGAGCCCGAGGACGGAGAGGAAACGCTGTGGTTGCTGCGTTTCCGTTATAGCTGCCATGGGGAGCCTCATGAAGGGGAGGCGGTTCTGCCGGATGAGGAATGGATGAGCCGGCTGGGCGAGAATGACTGGGCGCCGTTA
>NZ_LWFX01001771.1:0-835 GCF_001635175.1 Alcanivorax sp. HI0083
CGAGCCCTGCTGGTGGACGACTCCTTGCCAGTGCTGCACAGCGCCCGGCAATACGGCATCGGCCAGCCGGTGAGTATTCTGCACCCGGATTCCAGCCTGCCCAAACGGCTTGATACGGACCCGTTCCCGGCCATTGATGATTTCCTGGCCGTGCTGCCCTGACGGCCAGGTGTGGGGAAACCGATGGAAAGCGTACGCATAGATTCCTGGCTCTGGGCCGCCCGGTTCTTCAAGACCCGCACCCTGGCCAAAACCGCCGTGGAAGGCGGCAAGATCCACATCGATGGCAACCGCACCAAGCCCAGCAAGGCGGTGCAACCCGGCCAGACGGTGACCATTACCAAGGGTACCGAACATTTCGAGGTCATCGTCCGCGATCTGAGTAGCAAGCGCGGCCCGGCCAAGGTGGCCCAGACGCTCTATGAAGAAACCCCGCAAAGCGTGGCCAAACGGGAGATGAACAGCGAACAGCGAAAACTGGCCCGGGCCGCCACCGCCGCCCCGGACCACAAACCCAGTAAAAAGGAACGCCGGGATATCCAACGCTTCAAGCGAGACAATCTCGAATAACGATTTTCACGGTGACGTCACCGCGACCAACCTCAGGACATCATCATGCAAGACCACAAGCAGCGCTTCCTTTTCCCCGACTCCGACATTCGTGGCGAGCTGGTACAGGTAGAAAGCAGCGTCAGCCGTATCCTTGAAGGCCACAACTACCCGCTGGCCGTACAGGGGCTGATCGGCGAGGCCGTGGCCGCCGTGGCCCTGCTGGCCAGCACCCTCAAATTCAAGGGCCGGCTGGCCCTGCAGGCCCAGGGCAAGGGCCCGGTAT
>NZ_LWFX01001772.1:0-1031 GCF_001635175.1 Alcanivorax sp. HI0083
CGTAGGCGCGGGCGTAATCCACGAAGTCCGGGTTCTGGAAGTCCAGGCCGAAGTCCTGGAAGTCCATATCGTTCTGTTTCCACTTGATCATGCCGTAGCCGTCGTCGCGCAGAATCAGTACCACGATATCCAGCTTCAGGCGTACTGCGGTTTCCAGTTCCTGGCTGTTCATCATGAAGCCGCCGTCACCGACGATGGCCATGACGCGGCGGTCCGGGTGGACCATTTTCGCGGCCATGCCGGAAGGCAGGCCGGCGCCCATGGTGGCTAGGGCGTTATCCAACAGCACGGTATTCGGTTTGGTGGCCGGGTAGTTGCGGGCAAACCAGATTTTGTACATGCCGTTATCCAGCGTCAGGATGCCGTCTTCCGGCATGACCTTGCGGATTTCATCCACCAGCCGCTGCGGGCGAATCGGGAAGCTGTCGTCCTGAATGCCTTCATTGATGTGCTTTTGCAGCGCATCGCGGATGCGGTGGAAGTCCGAGAAGCTCCAGTGTTCCTGGGGATCCAGGCGCTCCTTGAGCTGCCACAGGCTGTTGGCAATGTCGCCGACCACTTCGATCTGCGGGAAATAGACCGGGTCCACTTGGGCGGAGTTGAAGTTGATGTGAACTACTTCGGCGCCGCCGGGGCGCATGAAGAAGGGCGGCTTTTCCACCACGTCATGGCCCACGTTGATGATCAGGTCGGCCTGGTCGATGGCGCGGTGTACAAAGTCGCCGTCGGACAGGGCGGTGTTGCCCAGGAAATGGGGGCCGGTTTCGTCCACTACCCCTTTGCCCATTTGTGTGGTGATCACCGGGATGCCCAGTTTTTCCACAAACTGGCGCAGCATCTTGCTGGTCAGCTTGCGGTTGGCACCGGCACCGGCCAGCAGCAGCGGCTTGCGGGCGCCCTTGATGGCTTCGATCGCCTTGCAGATGGCCTTGTCTTCGGCGATGGGGCGGCGGGTCGCGCTGGGCTCGGTGACCGGCATGGTGGAATGTTCGCGGGCGATATCTTCCGGCAGCTCCAGGTGGGTAGCGCCG
>NZ_LWFX01001773.1:0-1270 GCF_001635175.1 Alcanivorax sp. HI0083
ATCCGCCTGCATGGCCGCTTCCTGGCCGGCACAGTGCTCGCTGGTATAGGCAATCCGGTAGCGATGTTGGCTGTGGTCCAGCGCCTCCAGGGCCATTTTGCGCCAGGGGCAGCCCTGGCTGGCCAGCGCCAGGGGGAGGGGATTTTGGGTCACCGCGATACCGCTCTGGGCGCCTGCCCATACCAGGGGCTCGCTATGTACCACTTCCCCTCGTGCTGGCCGTGCCTGCTTGCCGGTGGTCACCATAATCAGGTCCAGCTTGCCGGCGTCCAGCTGTTTGAGCATGTCGGCGCTGCGGCCGACAATCACATTGACCTGTACCGCAGGGTGGGAGCGGGAAAACTGGGTGAGCACCTGGGGCAGGATGCGGGTGCCGATATCATCCGGGGTGCCCAGCCGCACGGTGCCTTCCAGTTCAGGGGCGGTGAAATGGCTGATGGCTTCCTGGTTCAGCTTCAGTAGCCGCCGGGCGTAACCGAGCATGGCTTCCCCTTCGGCGGTCAGGCTGACTCGCCGGGCTTCGCGCAGGAATAGCCGTTGGCCGAGCTGCTCCTCCAGGCGCTTGATCTGCATGCTCAGTGCCGAGGGGGTGCGGAACACTTCGCTGGCAGCCTGGGTAAAGCTTTCGGTTTCGGCGATGGCCACGAAACTGCGCAGGATTTCCGTGTCCAGCAGGGGCTGGAGAGGGGTGTTGGGTGGCATGGCTGACCTTTCAGAAAAATTGAACGGTAGGTGCAGTTCTTTTCGATTTACTGATAATAAACCTGATTGCATCATGGAGGCCAATCAAAGCCCAGCCACTCCATATTGTCATCAGACAGGGAGGAGACCATGAAGCACAACGAAACCCAGACCCTTGAAGCCCCGGTACGGATTCAGTCCCGCAAACCGGACCTGCACATGCCGGCCATGCCTCCGCTGGCGATGATGGATGCGCTTGATTATCGCATTCGTCTGGCCTGGTACCGCCTGCGCAAGAACCGTGCGCAGCAGCGTGCCCGGGTGATCCAGCGTCTGCAGAGACCTCTGGCCTGACCCTTTTTGCCGGGCTGTCAGGGTTTGACAGTCCGGCCATAACAAAAAAGGCGCCTGAAAAGGCGCCTTTTTTGTTTGTGACACGGAAGCCGTGACGGGAATTACATGTTCGGGTAATTCGGGCCGCCGGTGCCTTCCGGGGCCACCCAGTTGATGTTCTGGGTGGGGTCCTTGATGTCACAGGTTTTGCAGTGGACACAGTTCTGGGCGTTGATCTGGAAACGCTTGTCGCCCG
>NZ_LWFX01001774.1:0-1416 GCF_001635175.1 Alcanivorax sp. HI0083
CAATCAGAGGCCATGCGTTACCATGGCCTGGACACCGCCCTGGCCGACACGGATACCGAAGTGCGCCTGTTCGGTAAACCGGATATCAACGGCAGTCGGCGCCTGGGCGTTGCACTGGCCAAAGCCGACAGCATTGACGCGGCACGCAACAAGGCAAACACCGCCAGCGCCGCACTCAACGTCGACCTGTAACCCTTAAAGGAATCGCACATGCAGAATCAGGATACGCANAGCAAGGTGATCGGTTACTTACTCTGGATCTTCGGGTTCATGGGCGCCCACCGTTTTTACTATGGCCGCCAACTCACCGGCACACTCTGGTTTTTTACTCTCGGGCTGTTCTTCATCGGCTGGATCATCGACCTGTTTCTGATCCCCGGCATGGACGACGCGGCAGATACACGCTACGAAGCCGGTAGCGTCGATTACAATATCGGCTGGATTCTGCTCACCTTTCTCGGCATTTTCGGCATTCACCGCTTCTACATGGGCAAGGTCATCACCGGCATTATCTACCTGCTGACTGCCGGCCTGTTCGGGCTGGGGATTCTCTATGATTTCTGGACACTGAACGGCCAGATCGCTGAGAAAAACCGTCTGGTCTAACGCCTGCCGGACGCCTGATGCTGGAAGCCCGATGCCTGACGAAGAAAAGCACTGACGAAACTGTCTTGTCTTTTAGTGTCCTGCATCGGGCATTATGCATCCAGCGTATGAATCAGTTCTTCATGGCGTACTTGCCCGCCCCCAGAAAGACCAGCGCGGCAGCGGTGAACAGATAGAACGCCTGCAACTCGATTGCCCAGCCGCCAGTGTTGCTCAGGCTGAACAACTCCCCCATATGCGCCAGAACCAGCGCGACCAGCATATTGCCAACAATCAGCGCGGCACCAATACGGGTCTGATAACCGATAATCACCATCACCGGCGCAATCACCTCGCCAATGAACACCCCGTAGGCCAGGAACCCCGGCAGGTGGTGCTCCGCCAGCACACCGGCAATCCAGCCAACCCCGGCATGCAGCTTGTGCACGCCATGCAGCAGCAGCATCAAACCCAACGACAGGCGTAAAATCAACTTCCCGATATCCGGATTATTCAGCATGGTCAGGCTCCAGCAATTGCGGTTTTGGAAGCAACCATTCTTCACTGTCTTTCTGAAAAAGAAAAGGCCGCCCAGAGGGCGGCCAAGCCGTTACCAAAGTACAATTTTTCAGGTCTGCGCTAGGTGGGTGTCCCCGTTACGCGGTAAATATGGCTATCGTTCATACTGCTGAACAGGGCGTCCTTTATCTTGCGCACAGCATACACCCGCTGCGCCTCGATACTGGCATCCTGCACGCTCTCGGCGATCAGTGCGGCAGCCACCGTACTGTTACCGTTCACGCCATTGATCTGGACCTGAAGGTTCTGTTC
>NZ_LWFX01001775.1:0-1318 GCF_001635175.1 Alcanivorax sp. HI0083
TGGGATTGGGAAAAATAATACCGCCGTTGGGGCGCGGCTTGTCGCCGGCGAGATAATCATCCACCGCAATGCCCAACTCACCATCGAGCGGCACCGGCTGGTAGTCGATCTGATACAGGCCACAATAGACCTTGTAGAAGCTGTAGGTAATATCCGGGAACAGCAGCGGCTGATCCTGTTTGAAAAACGCCATAAACAGGTGCGCCAGCACTTCGTCGGAGCCATTGCCAACAAACACTTGGGAACGCTCGATCCCGTAACCTTGATTGGAATAGTAATCGGCGATGGCCTGCTTGAGCTGGCTGCTGTCCGGGTCCGGGTACAGCCGCAGCCGCTCGTCCGCCTCAGCGCGGATCGCCTCGATCACTTTCGGCGACGGGCCGAGCGGATGCTCATTGGTGTTCAGCTTTACCAGCTTGTCCATCTTGGGCTGCTCGCCGGGCACATAAGGCTCCAGCCCATGAACGAAGTCGCTCCAGTATTTACTCATAAGTTCTCCGCCGGAAGCCTGACGCCAAACGCCGGACAAAGAGGCCGCACGTCAGGCGTCTGGCATCTGGCTTCTAGCGTTTAATTCTATATTCCGCACTGCGCGCGTGGGCCGTCAGGCTTTCGCCACGCGCCAGCGGAGAGGCGATCTTTGCCAGGGTGCTGGCCCCGTCCGGGGAGCAACCGATCAGCGAGCTGCGCTTCTGGAAATCGTACACCCCCAACGGCGAAGAAAAGCGTGCGGTGGCGCTGGTGGGCAGCACGTGATTCGGCCCGGCACAGTAATCACCCAGCGCTTCCGGGGTGTGGCGCCCCAGAAAGATGGCGCCGGCATGACGAATGTTTTTCGCCCACTGCTCCGCGTCATCAATGGATAACTCCAGGTGTTCGGAGGCGATGCGGTTGGCAATGTCGATGGCCTGATCCAGGTCGCTGACCTGAATCAACGCGCCGCGGTTTTTCATGGACGTGCGGATAATGGTTTCCCGCTCCAGGGTCGCCGCCAGCGTTTCCATGGATTCGGCCACCTGTTGCAAGAACGCCGCATCCGGGGATACCAAAATGGCCTGGGCTTCTTCGTCGTGCTCTGCCTGGGAAAACAGATCCATGGCGATCCAGTCCGGGTCGGTCTTGCCGTCGCAAACCACCAGAATTTCCGAGGGGCCGGCAATCATGTCGATACCGACTTTGCCGAACACCTGCCGCTTGGCTTCGGCCACATAGATGTTGCCGGGGCCAACGATTTTGTCCACCGCCGGCACGGTTTCCGTGCCGTAGGCCAACGCGGCCACCGCTTGCCCGCCGCCCAGGGTAAAGAGCTTGTCGACAC
>NZ_LWFX01001776.1:0-460 GCF_001635175.1 Alcanivorax sp. HI0083
CGGGAACAGCAGCGGCTGATCCTGTTTGAAAAACGCCATAAACAGGTGCGCCAGCACTTCGTCGGAGCCATTGCCAACAAACACTTGGGAACGCTCGATCCCGTAACCTTGATTGGAATAGTAATCGGCGATGGCCTGCTTGAGCTGGCTGCTGTCCGGGTCCGGGTACAGCCGCAGCCGCTCGTCCGCCTCAGCGCGGATCGCCTCGATCACTTTCGGCGACGGGCCGAGCGGATGCTCATTGGTGTTCAGCTTTACCAGCTTGTCCATCTTGGGCTGCTCGCCGGGCACATAAGGCTCCAGCCCATGAACGAAGTCGCTCCAGTATTTACTCATAAGTTCTCCGCCGGAAGCCTGACGCCAAACGCCGGACAAAGAGGCCGCACGTCAGGCGTCTGGCATCTGGCTTCTAGCGTTTAATTCTATATTCCGCACTGCGCGCGTGGGCCGTCAGGCTTTC
>NZ_LWFX01001777.1:0-600 GCF_001635175.1 Alcanivorax sp. HI0083
TGGTTGGCCAGGCCTTCGTAATCAATCGACTGGCCGGCATTCCCTACCCACTATGGGCCCCCCGTCAGCCCGGTGTCTGATCAACACATTCTGTAATGAGAACGATTCCCTTTTATGCTAGGCTGCGCCGCATTGTCAGCCCCGGTTGGATTTCCCATGCGCGCATTTCTGGTTCTGCTTCATCGCTGGTTCGGCCTTTTCATTGCCGTTTTCCTGATTATTGCCGGTCTGACCGGGGCACTGATTTCCTGGGACCACGAGCTGGACGAGTGGCTCAACCCCCACCTGTTTAAAAGCCAGAGTCAGGGCGAACCACTGCCCATGCTCGAGCTGGTGCGCCATGTGGAAGACGCCGACCCCCGGGTGCGTGCCAGCTTCTTTGGCCTGGAAGCCGAACCCGGCCATAACGCGGAAATCTGGGTGGATGCCAAAGTGAACCCGGATACCGGCCGGCGTTATGAACTGGGTTACGACCACGCCTTCCTGGACCCGGTCACCGGCGAGATTGTCGGCAAGCGCGAGTGGGGGAAAATCTCCCTGCACCCGGAGCACCTGATGTCGTTCCTTTACAAGCTGCACTTCACCCTGCACCTGCCGGAA
>NZ_LWFX01001778.1:0-802 GCF_001635175.1 Alcanivorax sp. HI0083
ATGTTGGCAGTTCCTTCCCATGCATATTCATATTCTTGGTATTTGCGGCACTTTCATGGGGTCGCTGGCGCAGCTGGTAAAGGCCCAGGGGCATCACGTCACCGGCAGCGACCTGAACGTCTACCCGCCCATGAGTGATCAGCTGGAAGCGGCCGGTATTACCCTGACCCAGGGATATGACCCTGCCCAGCTGGAGCCTGCGCCGGATCTGGTGGTGGTCGGCAATGCGCTGAGTCGTGGCAACCCGGCAGTGGAAGCGGTGCTGGATCGCGGTTTGCCGTATACCTCCGGGGCACAGTTACTCGAAGATGTGGTGCTTCCCGGCCGTTGGGTGATGGCGGTGTCCGGCACCCACGGCAAGACCACCACCAGTTCCATGCTGGCCTGGATTCTGGAATACGCGGGCTTAAATCCCGGTTATCTGATCGGCGGTGTGCCAGGGAATTTTGGTGTGTCTGCGCGACTGGGCGAGACGCCTTTTTTTGTGGTGGAGGCGGACGAGTACGACACGGCATTTTTCGATAAGCGCAGCAAGTTTGTGCACTACCGCCCCCGTACCGTGATCCTCAATAATCTGGAATTTGATCACGCGGATATCTTTGCGGATTTGGCGGCGATACAGACCCAGTTTCATCACCTGATTCGCACTGTACCTTCCACCGGGCGGTTAATTCTGCCCCACGGTGAAACCGCACTGGAGGAAACGCTGGATCAGGGATGCTGGAGTGAAGTGGAGCGTTTCGGCGAAGACCAAGCGCTGGGCTATCGTCTGGATCAGGACGACGGCTCGGTCTTTACCGTG
>NZ_LWFX01001779.1:0-495 GCF_001635175.1 Alcanivorax sp. HI0083
CGTTCTTCTCCTTCGGGGCCGGCAGGCTTTTACGCCATTCTTCGATCAACGCGCTGTTGTCGTCATCCCATGGATGGAAGCCGGGTTTCAGGTAGCTGAACCAGGCAGGGATGATGCTGCTGATCACGCCTCTGTAGCCAAACCCTTTCCACAGCCCTTTGGCCAGGGTGAGGGGTTTACGGTGCATATTGTCGCGCTTGAGCATCTGCCAGGTGAAGTAGCTGGAGAAGCCGATCAGGTAGGCGGTGCTGGAAAGGAACAGGCGCTGGCGCTCCAGGTAGTTGCCGTTCACGTCCTTGTACAGGTCGTAGGCTACGGCCTTGTGCTCGGTTTCCTCAATGGCGTGCCAGACCCACAGATCGCGCACCGCCGGGTCCATCTTTTTCATCAGGTCCGGGCGACGCAGAATGGCGTCGGCCAGAATGGCAGTGAAGTGCTCCAGGCCGGCAGTCGCCGCCAGCTGCTGGCGTTTGCTCATGTACTTGCGGGCACCGG
>NZ_LWFX01001780.1:0-355 GCF_001635175.1 Alcanivorax sp. HI0083
CCCGTGGCAAAATTGCAGCTGCGGGCAATGGCCGCCATCTGCACGCCCAGCAAGCCTTCATCGCAGAGCTGTTGCCGGGTTGCCTCAATAAAGAGCTGTTCTCTTTCTGCCAGCGCTTGTTCGCGCCCGCTGCGTGTTTTTGTCATAGTCATAATCTTTTGTGATCCCGCCATTCAGTGTGAATAGCCTTGCAATAGGGTTCAAGCGCTTTTGTTGTCGTGCAGACAAACGTGCCGCCTACAGAAGCGCCGCTGCCAGTTTTTCCAGCAAGCCGTTCAGGTGACGTAAACCATTATCGGTACAGGCCAGTCGTTGGTCTGTGATGGCGAGCAACCCCTGCTGTTCCAGCGGGACA
>NZ_LWFX01001781.1:0-1581 GCF_001635175.1 Alcanivorax sp. HI0083
GCGCCGTAAAGACCACGATTATGGCGAGCGCGAGCGTCAGTTCCAGCTGTACCGTCGCGGCCGCTATGTGGAGTTCAATCTGGTTTACGACCGCGGCACGATTTTTGGTCTGCAATCCGGTGGACGTACCGAGTCCATCCTGATGTCACTGCCGCCGCTGGTGCGATGGGACTACGATTACCACCCCGAGCCAGGCAGTGCCGAGATTGAGCTTTACCAGAAATTTTTGATTCACCGGGAGTGGGTATGACGGCTGAGAAAACCGCGTTAGAGGCTGGGTTATATTGTGTTTTTGGCAATCCAGTGAGTCATTCCCGCTCGCCGGATATTCACCATGCGTTTGCCGCTCAGCGTAGCGACGCTGTGCAGTATGAAAAGCGTGAAGCGCCGTTGGATGATTTTGCCGGCGCGGTTCAGGCTTTTCGGAATGCCGGCGGGTTGGGCGCCAATGTCACGGTACCCTTCAAAGAACAGGCTTTTGCATTGTGCGATGCCATCACCGAGCGAGCCGACCAGGCCGGTGCAGTGAATACCCTGTGGTGGGATGGCGAGCAGTTGCACGGCGATAACACCGATGGCGCCGGGCTGGTGAAAGATATCTGCGACAATCAGGGCTGGAGCATCCGTAAAAAACGGGTGCTGATCCTGGGCGCAGGCGGGGCAGTACGCGGTGTGCTGGGGCCGTTGCTGGCGGAAGAGCCCACCTTGTTGCGCATTGCCAACCGAAGCAAAGAGAAAGCGGAAACGCTGGCCGCCAACGTGATGAAAGGCGAAGGGCCGCCGGTGTTGGGCGGCGGCCTGGATAATCTCATGGGCCAGTTCGATCTGGTCATCAATGCCATCTCCGCCGGTTTGCAAGGCGAGATGCCCGCGCTGCCGGATGGCTTGTTGGCAGAGGGCGCGGTGGCTTATGACATGGTCTATGGCAATGAGCCGACA
Source organism: Alcanivorax sp. HI0083 (assembly GCF_001635175.1). Lineage (NCBI taxonomy): Bacteria > Pseudomonadati > Pseudomonadota > Gammaproteobacteria > Oceanospirillales > Alcanivoracaceae > Alcanivorax > Alcanivorax sp. HI0083. The sequence continues at coordinate 940 of NZ_LWFX01001781.1, forward strand.
CCGTTCCTGCGCTGGGCAAAGCAGCAAGGCGCGGCGGCCACGGCGGACGGGCTGGGTATGCTTGTTGAACAGGCTGCCGAAGCCTTTGAGATCTGGCGTGGCTGGCGCCCGGATACGGCCCCTGTCATGGCCTCGTTGCGCTAGCCTGCCATGAGCGATGGCGCGGTAATGTACGAAGTGGTGTATGCCTCCGTGGTCAGCCTGGCCATGGTGCTGACCACGGTGACCCTGCATTACTGGACGCTGGCGGGGCTGTCTGGCCTGCTTAAACGTTGGCCGGATTTTCGGGGTGAAATCCTGGTGGTTGTTATCGCCATGTTCGCGGCCCATATGGTGGAAATCAGCCTCTATGCCTGGGTGTACCTGCTGCTGGATGTGGGGGACACCGCCATGGGTATTGGTGGGGCGGTGAACGGCAGCTTTCTTGACCACCTGTATTTTTCTGCCGCTTGCTATACCTCTCTGGGGCTGGGGGATCTGTTCCCGGTGGGTACCCTGCGTTTGATTGCCGGGGTGCAAGCGCTGAATGGTTTGATACTGATAACCTGGTCTGCGTCGTTTGCGTTTCTGGTGATGCAGCGCCGCTGGCGTTTTTAATCACGTTTCGACGGTATCGTACGTGCTCGGGGCTCTTGAGCCCGT
>NZ_LWFX01001782.1:0-603 GCF_001635175.1 Alcanivorax sp. HI0083
AGGCAGTGCCGAGATTGAGCTTTACCAGAAATTTTTGATTCACCGGGAGTGGGTATGACGGCTGAGAAAACCGCGTTAGAGGCTGGGTTATATTGTGTTTTTGGCAATCCAGTGAGTCATTCCCGCTCGCCGGATATTCACCATGCGTTTGCCGCTCAGCGTAGCGACGCTGTGCAGTATGAAAAGCGTGAAGCGCCGTTGGATGATTTTGCCGGCGCGGTTCAGGCTTTTCGGAATGCCGGCGGGTTGGGCGCCAATGTCACGGTACCCTTCAAAGAACAGGCTTTTGCATTGTGCGATGCCATCACCGAGCGAGCCGACCAGGCCGGTGCAGTGAATACCCTGTGGTGGGATGGCGAGCAGTTGCACGGCGATAACACCGATGGCGCCGGGCTGGTGAAAGATATCTGCGACAATCAGGGCTGGAGCATCCGTAAAAAACGGGTGCTGATCCTGGGCGCAGGCGGGGCAGTACGCGGTGTGCTGGGGCCGTTGCTGGCGGAAGAGCCCACCTTGTTGCGCATTGCCAACCGAAGCAAAGAGAAAGCGGAAACGCTGGCCGCCAACGTGATGAAAGGCGAAGGGCCGCCGGTGTTGGGCGGC
>NZ_LWFX01001783.1:0-736 GCF_001635175.1 Alcanivorax sp. HI0083
TGCGCAATGCGCTGGCGCGTATCCGTGACCAGTACGATTACATCCTCATCGACTGCCCGCCATCCCTGAACATGCTCACCGTCAACGCGTTGACGGCGGCGGACTCTGTGATTGTGCCGATCCAGTGTGAGTACTACGCACTGGAAGGTCTCACCGCGCTGATGAACACCATCGAGAAGATCCGCACGGTATTGAACCCGAAGCTGCACATCGGCGGCCTGCTGCGCACCATGTATGACCCCCGCAACAGCCTGTCCAACGATGTCTCCAACCAGCTGATCAGCCACTTCGGCGACAAGGTCTACCGCACCATCATCCCGCGCAACGTGCGGCTGGCGGAAGCGCCCAGCCACGGTGCGCCGGTGATCACCTACGATCCGAAATCCCGCGGTGCGGTCAGCTATCTGGCATTGGCCGGTGAGATCCTGCGTCGTGAGCAGGCGCTCAAGGCCCAGCCTGCAGCAGCTTCATAAGGAACGAAACACCATGGCGGCAAAACGTAAACGCGGTCTCAGCAAGGGCCTGGATGCCCTGCTTAGCAGCAACGAGTCCTATCAGCGGCACCAGGAAGAAGTGAGCCTGCAGAACGAGGGTGAAGCGACGGGTGAGCCCGATCAGCGTCCCCGCGATGGCGAATTGCGCCACCTGCCGGTGGAGTGCATGGAGCGAGGCCGTTACCAGCCGCGCCGTGACATGTCGCCAGATGCCCTGGAAGAACTGGCCGAATCCATTCGTG
>NZ_LWFX01001784.1:0-564 GCF_001635175.1 Alcanivorax sp. HI0083
GCTTCAAAAAAGCCATTGTGCCCAAAGCGAACCTGCCCAGAAAACTGCCCGACGGTGTGGAGATTATCGGCGTCAGCAATGTGGCCGAGGCGCTGGAGTACCTTTGATTATCGCTCGTTGAGAGCAGGCGAGAAGGATTCCGACTTCGGTATACGTGCCCGGTTGTTCGAGCCGCAGCCAGGGCCGCACATTGCGGTGCGGCCCTGGTGCGAAGAGAGGATCGGCGTTTTATCTGCCCTATGGTTTCACAAAGGTGGCAATCACGTCGCAATCAGCGGTGATATTACTTGCCGAGTATGTATTGGCAGAGAGGGCCCCGTTGTCGCAGCCGGAAGCCGCACCCTGGTAGCTGGGGTTTGCGGTCAGCGTGACGCTGATGGTGCCACCGTCGTCCACCGTCTGGCTGGCGGGCGAAACAGAGCCCTGGTCCGTGCCTACCTGGTATTGCGCGATCTTGTTGTCTGCCGGAGCAGCTACGTAGGCGAGGCCGTTGTCGTAATCAATGGCCATGCTGTGGTAGGCGTTATTGGCAAAGGTGGCTGCCGTTGCCCTGCCGCTCAGCTT
>NZ_LWFX01001785.1:0-6883 GCF_001635175.1 Alcanivorax sp. HI0083
TTCTATAAGGGCCAGAAGGTGGCGGTAATCGGTGGCGGCAACACGGCTGTCGAAGAAGCACTGTACCTGTCCCACATTGCCGAACATGTGACCCTGGTACACCGTCGTGACAGCCTGCGAGCGGAAAAAATCCTGCAGGACAAGCTGCTTGCCAAAGACAACATTTCCGTGGAATGGGACCACACCCTGGAAGAAGTGCTTGGCGATGACAGCGGTGTCACCGGCATGCGCATCAAGTCCACCAAGGGTGAAGACAGCAAAGACCTTGAACTGCAAGGTGTCTTCATTGCCATCGGTCACAAGCCGAACACGGATATCTTCGCCGGCCAGCTGGACATGAAAGACGGCTACATCAAGATCGCCAGCGGCACCGAAGGCAACGCCACCGCCACCAGCGTGGAAGGGGTATTTGCGGCCGGCGACGTGGCGGACCATATCTACCGCCAGGCAGTGACCTCCGCTGGCGCTGGCTGCATGGCCGCGCTGGACGCCGAGCGTTTCCTGGACAACCTGAACGACTGATAGACCGGAGGGCCACCACATGGTGCCATGGCTGGAACCCGGGGATCCCTTCCCTGATACCCGGCTCGCCCTCACCGACCCGGACGGCCTGCTGGCTGCCGGGTCGGATCTTCACCCCCAGACCCTTTTACGGGCGTATTCCGCCGGCATCTTCCCCTGGTACAACGCCGACACCCAGCCCATCCTCTGGTGGAGCCCGGCACCGCGCTGCGTGATCCGGCTGGACCAGTTACATGTCAGCCGCAGCCTGTCCCGACATCTCCGCCAGGCGGATTTCACCATTACTTTTGACCGCGACTTCGAAGCAGTCATGCGCACCTGCGCAGCCCCCCGCCAGGGCGAACCGGGCACCTGGATCAACGAAGAAATGATCGCGGCTTATTGCCAACTGCATCAGCAAGGTTATGCCCACAGCGTAGAAATCCGGCAAAACGGGTCGCTGGCCGGCTGCCTCTATGGCGTTCAGCTTGGCCAGATGTTCTTTGGTGAATCCATGGCTTCCCCGCAGCGCAACGGCTCCAAGGTGGCACTGGTGGCACTACGCAACCTGGCCCGTGCACTGGATATCCGCCTGCTTGATGCCCAGATCGAGAACCCTCACCTCATGTCCATGGGGGCACAGATGATCGACCGTGACGACTTTGAAACCTGCCTTGAGGACTGGGTGCCAGCCCAGCCAGTGCCCACCCCCTGGCCAGACCGTCCGTTTGACTGGGCCGCACTGCAAGCCGAATGTGAGGCTTTTTAGCCCTCCTGCCCTGGGCTACACTTACACCATGACTGACTTGTCCACGCTGCGCTTTTTTCGCACACCCGCCCATAGCTGCAGCTACCTGGAAGACCGCCAGGCGTCTACCCTGTTTGTGGACCCCCAGGCCCAGCTGTCACCAGAGCTCTATAGCGAACTGAGCTTGCTGGGGTTTCGCCGCAGCGGCAATTATCTCTATCGCCCCCACTGCGACAGCTGTAATGCCTGCATTCCGGCCCGGGTGCGAGTGGATGACTTCCACCCTCGCCGCCGCCATCGTCGCATCCTCAAAAACAACGCCGATCTGGCAGTGAACCGCGAGCCCGCCCGTTTCAGTCGCGAGCTATACGCGCTTTATGCGGCCTACATTAATGACCGCCATGGCGATGGCGACATGTATCCGCCTTCGGAAGAGCAGTTCACCAATTTTCTTACCTGCGAATGGGCAGACACCCATTTCTACGGGTTTCGCCAGCAAGGCAAGCTGGTCGCCGTAGCCGTCACCGACCAGCTCAATGATGGCCTCTCCGCAGTGTACACCTTCTTTGACCCCACATTGCCTGAGCGCAGCCTGGGGGTCATGGCGTTGCTATGGCAAATCGAACAATGCCAACGATTACAACTTCCCTACCTGTATCTGGGCTACTGGATCCGTCAATGCCAGAAAATGAGCTACAAAAGCCAGTATCAGCCCCTGGAAATTCTCGCCAGCGGGAGCTGGAAAGAGCACACCGCCCCCAGTAATTCCGGGGGTTAAGCCCTCGACCCAAGCCTTTTTCCAACTTCTTTTGCAGCCAAGGCCCTTTTACGGCACAATTGCGCGTCGCTAATAGCCGGTAACCCAAGGTATTTGTTGGATGGCGAAAGAAGAGCAAATCGAACTCGAAGGTGTCATCGTTGATACCCTGCCCAACACGATGTTTCGTGTGAAGCTGGACAACGGTCATGTAATTACGGCCCATATCTCCGGGAAGATGCGTAAGTTCTATATCCGCATCCTCACAGGGGATCGTGTAAAAGTGGAAATGTCTCCCTATGACCTCACCAAGGGACGCATCACTTTCCGGATGAAATAACCCGGAACGGCTCCGGCCGAATACACCCACAAAAAAACCCGGCATTGCCGGGTTTTTTTGTTGTCTGTGCGTTGATGGAAAACGAGCGGAGCGCCTTTCGTAAAAGAAAGGCGCCCGCCACTTCTGTTTACGCGGGCTCCGCTGTGGCCGCTTCCACGGAAAGCACCAGCTCCCCGTCTTTTTCGGTGATATTGACCTGCCCACCGGCACCCGCCAATTCGCCAAACAGCAGTTTCTCTGCCAACGGTTTCTTGATTTTTTCCTGGAGCAGACGCGCCATGGGCCGGGCGCCCATATCCTTGTCGTAGCCCTTCTCGGCCAACCAGTTACGGGCCGCATCATCCACATTCAGCACCACACCGCGCTCATCAAGCTGGGCCTGCAGTTCCACCAGGAACTTGTCGACCACACCCAGAATCACCTTACTGGTCAGCGGCAGGAACTGAATGGTGCCATCCAGACGGTTACGGAATTCCGGCGTGAAGACCTTTTTGAGCATTTCCATGCCGTCGGTGCTGTTGTCCTGCTCGGTAAAGCCGATAGAACGCTTGTTCAGCACTTCCGCGCCGGCGTTGGTGGTCATGATCAGGATCACATTGCGGAAGTCCGCCTTGCGGCCGTTGTTATCGGTCAGCGTGGCATTGTCCATCACCTGCAACAGGATATTGAACACTTCCGGATGCGCCTTCTCGATTTCATCCAGCAACAGCACACAGTGCGGCGTCTTGGTAATGGCTTCGGTAAGCAAACCGCCCTGATCGAAGCCCACATAGCCGGGAGGCGCGCCAATCAGGCGGCTCACGGTGTGTCGCTCCATGTACTCGGACATATCGAAGCGCACCAGTTCCACGCCCAGTGCCCGGGCCAGCTGACGGCTCACTTCCGTTTTACCCACCCCGGTGGGGCCAGCAAACATAAAGCTGCCAATGGGCTTGTGCTCGCCCTTGAGGCCCGCACGGGACAGCTTGATCGCCGCCGAAATGGTGTCGATGGCCTCATCCTGGCCGAATACGGTCATTTTCAGGTCGCGCTCAAGGTTACGCAGCAGCTCCTTGTCGGAGGACGACACCTGCTTGGGAGGAATTCGGGCAATCTTGGCCACCATGTCCTCCACGTCGGTTTCCTCAATGGTGTGCTTGCGCAGGTCTTCCGGGCGCAGGCGCTGCCAGGCACCGACTTCGTCAATCACGTCGATGGCCTTGTCGGGCAGGTAACGATCGTTGATGTAGCGGGCACTCAGCTCTGCAGCGGCTTTCAGGGCCGCATCCGTGTAGCTCACGTCATGGTGAGCCTCAAAACGGCTTTTCAGCCCCTTGAGAATCCCCACGGTGTCTTCCACGGACGGCTCAACCACATCGATTTTCTGGAAGCGACGTGACAGGGCCCGGTCCTTCTCGAACACGCCCCGGTATTCCTGGAACGTGGTGGACCCCATGCATTTCAGCTCACCGGAGGCCAGCAGCGGCTTAAGCAGATTGGAGGCATCCATTACCCCGCCGGAGGCCGCACCGGCTCCGATGATGGTGTGAATTTCATCGATAAAGAGAATCGAGTTGGGCTCTTTCTTCAGTTCTGCCAGCAGGGTTTTCAGGCGTTTCTCGAAATCGCCCCGGTACTTGGTACCGGCCAGCAGCGCGCCCAGATCCAATGAATACACCACCGCATCCAGCAACGGCTCGGGCACCTGCCCTTCCACGATCATACGAGCCAGCCCTTCGGCAATGGCGGTTTTACCGACACCGGGCTCACCCACCAGCAAGGGGTTGTTCTTGCGGCGACGGCATAGAATCTGCGCCGCCCGCTCAATCTCGAATGCGCGCCCCACCAGCGGATCAATACGATCCTCACGGGCCATTTCGTTCAGGTTGGTGGCGTAATTGTCCAGCGCGCTGGCCGGGGCGCCTTCCGCGCCCGCTTCCATGTCCTGCTCGGTCTCGATGGACGGCTCTGCATCCTGAATCTGGGAAATACCGTGGGCAATAAAGTTAACGATATCCAGGCGGTGAATGTCCTGACAGTTAAGAAAATAGACTGCCTGGCTTTCCTGTTCGTTGAAGATGGCCACCAGCACATTGGCCCCGGTCACTTCCTTCTTGCCGGAAGACTGCACACTGAATACCGCACGCTGCAACACCCGCTGAAAGCCCAGTGTGGGCTGGGTGTCGCGCTCCGGATCGGTATCCGGTAACAGCGGTGTTGAGTCCTCGATAAACTGGGATAACGCATCACGCAATTCATCCAGGTCTGCGGCACAGGCACGCAGGACCTCGACGGCCGCCTCGTTATCCAGCAGCGCCAGCAGCAAATGCTCCACGGTCATAAACTCATGACGGTGGCCACGTGCGTGGCGAAACGCCTCGTTAAGCGTCATTTCAAGTTCTTTGCTGAGCATAAGGCTACCTCACTGCATGGGCCCGCAAGGGCATCAGGCCTGTTCCACCTGACACATCAGCGGATGCTGATTCTCCCGGGCGTATTCCACCACTTGCGTGGCTTTTGTTTCGGCTATGTCCTGGGGATACACCCCGCACACCGCCTTTCCTTCAGTGTGCACGGTGAGCATGACACGGGTGGCCTGCTCACGGCCCAGATTGAAGAAGTCTTCCAGTATCTCTACCACAAAATCCATCGGCGTGTAGTCATCATTCAACATCAACACCTTGTACATGGATGGCGGTTTCAGCTTCGGCTTGGCCTCTTCCACGGCCATATCACCGTGTCGGTCCGGGTCTGAGGGGGAATCTGCCGGCCCACAACGTAGCGCGCCTGTTTCGTCAATCATTACCGGATGCCAATCTTGTTGATGCCAATTCATAAAGCCTCAAAACCGTTGTAACCCTGCTGGCGTCAGCAGGCAATGAAGAAATGATGGGTGGTCGGTGTTTTTTCAATCCCCCGCAGCAAATCAATTCACCGGGATGATTTCACGGGGTTGACACCCTGCTGTGCATGTTTAAAAGTTGCACAATAGACTCAGGTGCCAGTTTACCGCAGCCGGCAGCCCGAGGATAAAAATAAACATAATCGCCATTGGATAGGCAGAGGGAAGGACCATGGCAACGGGACGAGTAAAGTGGTTTAACAACGCCAAGGGCTACGGTTTTGTACGCCCGGACGAAGGGGGCGAAGATTTGTTCGTCCACTATTCCTACATTCAGATGGACGGCTATAAAAGCCTGAAAGCCGGGCAACCCGTGGAGTACGAGGTGCAACCGGCCAACAAGGGCTTCCATGCCGTCAACCTGCGCGCCAACGAAGAAGCCAGTAACGAAGAAGACGTCGCTGAAGATCAGACGACACCCTCCTGACCCTTCCCTGCCCGGCTGGCTCATACTGCAAGCCAGCTATTGAGCCCGTCGGGCGCCTCAGGCGCCCATATGCTCAATCACCGCATTCCCAAACTCTGAGCAGGTCAACAGTGTCGCGTCCGGCATCAGTCGCTCGAAGTCGTAGGTCACCGTTTTCGCTGCAATCGCGCCTTCCACGCCGTTGATGATCCGATCAGCCGCATCGCTCCACCCCATGTGGCGCAGCATCATTTCCGCAGACAGGATCAGTGAACCAGGGTTGACCTTGTCCTGCCCGGCGTACTTGGGCGCGGTGCCATGGGTGGCCTCGAACAGCGACACGGAACCACCAATATTGGCCCCCGGCGCAATACCAATCCCGCCGACTTCCGCTGCCAGCGCATCGGAAATGTAGTCGCCGTTCAGATTCAGGGTGGCAATCACGCTGTAATCCGCCGGGCGCATCAGGATCTGCTGCAGGAACGCATCGGCGATCACATCCTTGATGATGATTTCCTTGCCGGTATTGGGATTCTTCATGGTCATCCAGGGTCCGCCATCCAGCAATTCAGCGCCAAAACGCTCGCCGGCAAGCTGATAGCCCCAATCCTTAAAGGCGCCCTCGGTGTACTTCATGATGTTACCTTTGTGCACCAGGGTAACCGAATCCTTGTCGTTATCGATGGCGTACTGGATCGCCTTGCGCACCAGCCGCTGGGTCCCTTCGCGGGACACCGGCTTGACGCCGATCCCGCAGCCTTCCGGGAAGCGAATCTGGGTAACCCCCATTTCCTCACGCAGGAAACGGATCAGTTTGGTGGCTTCCGGGCTGTCCGCCGCCCACTCAATACCCGCATAAATATCTTCCGAGTTCTCACGAAAGATGATCATGTCGGTAAGTTCGGGATGAACAACAGGGCTGGGAACCCCTTCAAAATAGCGCACCGGGCGCATACAGGTGTACAGGTCGAGCTCCTGGCGCAGGGACACGTTAAGGGAACGGATGCCGCCGCCCACCGGAGTGGTCAATGGGCCCTTGATGCCCACGGTGAATTCCCGCAGGGCTTCCAGGGTTTCCTCCGGGAGCCAGACATCCGGCCCGTACACGACGGTAGCCTTTTCCCCGGCGTAAACTTCCATCCAGGTAATACCACGCTTGGTGCCGTAGGCTTTCTCGATGGCGGCGTTAACCACCTTGATCATCACTGGTGAAATGTCGACACCAATGCCATCCCCTTCGATATAAGGAA
>NZ_LWFX01001786.1:0-611 GCF_001635175.1 Alcanivorax sp. HI0083
AGGGGCTGCCGGAGGGCAACTGGGTTGGGCCGACCCTGTTCACCGATGTGACTGCCAACATGGCGATTTACCAGGAAGAAATTTTCGGGCCGGTATTGTGCTGCGTCTGCGTGGACTCACTGGAAGAAGCACTGGAACTGGTCAACAACAGCCCCTACGGCAACGGCACCTCCATCTTTACCGCCAGCGGTGCCGCCGCACGTAAATATCAGCACGAAGTGGAAGTGGGGCAGGTGGGTATCAATGTACCGATCCCGGTGCCGCTGCCGTTCTTTAGTTTCACTGGCTGGAAAGGCTCGTTCTACGGTGACCAGCACGCCTATGGCAAGCAGGGTGTGCGTTTCTATACGGAAACCAAGACCGTCACCAGCCGCTGGTTCGATTCTGATATTCCGGCGGCAGCCGGGCCAAACATGAGCATTAATTTGAAGTGACGGGGTTTTCCGTAGGAGCGTCGCTTGCGGCGCGATTCCAGCGTCAGGTTGTCTGCGCCGCAAGCGACTTTATTCGCTGCGCTCCTACGGCAAGGGTCTTGAATGATTAAACGATCTTGAAAGGATCAATGCGTGGACTTTTCTTTCACTGAAGAACAGCAGGCTTTTCGGGGAACC
>NZ_LWFX01001787.1:0-236 GCF_001635175.1 Alcanivorax sp. HI0083
GCCGACCCTGTTCACCGATGTGACTGCCAACATGGCGATTTACCAGGAAGAAATTTTCGGGCCGGTATTGTGCTGCGTCTGCGTGGACTCACTGGAAGAAGCACTGGAACTGGTCAACAACAGCCCCTACGGCAACGGCACCTCCATCTTTACCGCCAGCGGTGCCGCCGCACGTAAATATCAGCACGAAGTGGAAGTGGGGCAGGTGGGTATCAATGTACCGATCCCGGTGCCGC
>NZ_LWFX01001788.1:0-706 GCF_001635175.1 Alcanivorax sp. HI0083
TCACGCCCCATGAACGCCGTGACTGGGTGATCCAGGGTGGTGACAAGCTGCAGGTATTCGACACCGATGCGGGCAGGGTGGGTATCCTGATCTGCTATGACGTGGAATTCCCTGAACTGGGCCGGATTCTCGCCGACGAGAAAATGGATATCCTGTTCGTCCCGTTCTGGACCGACACCAAGAACGGCTACCTGCGCGTACGCCACTGCGCCCAGGCCCGCGCCATCGAAAACGAATGCTACGTGGCCATCTCCGGCTCCGTGGGCAACCTGCCACGGGTGGATGCGGTGGACATCCAGTACGCCCAGTCCTCGGTATTTTCCCCCAGCGACTTCTACTTCCCCCACGATGCCATCATCAGTGAGTCGGTCCCCAATACCGAAATGCTGATGTTTGCGGATGTGGATCTGGAGAAGCTGAAACTGCTACACCGGGAAGGGTCGGTGACCAACCTGCGTGATCGGAGAGATGATCTTTATAGTCTGGATTGGAAAAACAAAGACTGAATCCTGCCAGGGCAGGGCCGTCCGGCCCTGCCTGCCTTCGCACCGTTATCAACTGTAGGAGATTCTATGTTGTCCACCCCAGTCTTCATGAGGCAGGGGCCGGCTGATAGTCGGTGCCATTTTTCATAAGCGCGAAGGCGATACGAACCAGTTTGCGCGCCAGGATGACTAACGCTTGGGTAGTTGCCAGCCCTCGATCC
>NZ_LWFX01001789.1:0-429 GCF_001635175.1 Alcanivorax sp. HI0083
GAGCTCCATGAACGTCCGTTTACTGCCCGCCGCTTTGCTAATGGCCCTGGCCGCGCCCGTCGTATTGGCCCAGACCCCGGAAGAGAAAGGCCTGGAGATCGCCCGGGAGGCGGATAGCCGTGGCGAGGGCTTTGGGGACTTTCAGGCCGACATGAAGATGGTTCTGATCAGCAAGAGTGGCCAGACCTCGGAGCGCGAGCTGCGCGTCAAGACGCTGGAAGGAACCGGTGAGGAAGAGGGCGACAAGAGCCTGACCATCTTCGATACCCCCCGTGACGTGCGCGGCACCGCCATGCTTACGTTCAGCTACAAGACCCGTGACGACGACCAATGGCTGTACCTGCCCGCGCTGCGCCGGGTGAAAACCATTGCCTCACGGAACAAATCCGGCCCTTTCATGGGCAGTGAATTCAGTTTTGAAGACATGCG
>NZ_LWFX01001790.1:0-539 GCF_001635175.1 Alcanivorax sp. HI0083
GGCGCAATGGCGCCACCTCACGGTTCATGTCACGGTCATCCCGGGTGCGGATGTCCTCGACGAGGGTCGCGAGGGTAGCACCAAAGCCCTTCTGCTTCAACTGCTCAAAGCGCCGTCTGGCGCGCTCTTCAGCGCTGGCGGTGAGGTAAATCTTGAGGGGCGCAGAGGTAAACACCACGGTGCCCATATCACGGCCATCGGCCACTAGCCCGGGAGATTCGGCAAAAACCCGCTGACGGGCCAACAAGGCGTCGCGCACGGGCTGCAGCACAGCCACCTGGCTGGCCAGCTCACCGACACTTTCCTGGCGGATAATATTGGAGACGTCCTCACCATCGAGGATCACCGCAGTGTGGCCTTGCTGCTCTACAAATCGCACCGGCAAGGCCTTCGCCAGTGCAATCAATGCGGGCTCGTCATCCAGGGCAACCCCTTGATTCCTCGCATAATATCCCAGCACCCGGTAGAGCGCACCGGAGTCCAGAAGATGCCACCCCAGGCGAATCGCCACTAACCGGGCCACGGTGCCCTTGCCGGAG
>NZ_LWFX01001791.1:0-388 GCF_001635175.1 Alcanivorax sp. HI0083
ATTACAAAACTTACAGGCGTTGTGCGTATGCCTCTAGCTTGTCGGCATTGTGGTCCGGGACACAGCGCAAAAAACTGAACGGTTTGATCAGCTGTTCCGTTGATTGCCTCAGTGGCCCGGCCTTCTGCTACTCTTACGCCTTGGATATGCCTTATGGACTGTGGGAGAACGGCCTTGAGCTGGGATGAGCAACAATTGCAGACACACCTGGATGTGATGGCGGCGGCCATTAATGAGCGCTTTGCGGATAAGTCACCACTGCTGGTGGGGATTGAATCCGGTGGAGCCTGGGTGGCGCAGGCGCTCAATGACCGTTTGCCTGCGGCTCTGCCGCTGGGCTCACTGAATCCGGCGTTCTACCGGGATGATTTCGACACCCGTGGACTCA
>NZ_LWFX01001792.1:0-420 GCF_001635175.1 Alcanivorax sp. HI0083
GACCGCTTCGAAGTGGGCCTTGGCGGACACCGACGTGAGACGCCGTACCCGTGGGCGCTTGGCGTAGGCTTGCTTCTGCTCGTCCAGCCGCGCCTGCAGGCTGGCGATCTGCTGGCTCAGGTCCTGCAGGTTTTCCTGCTTGGCCACTTTCAGGGGCTTGGGCTCGGTCTTTTCTTTCTGGTCGGCGTTAACCTTGTGCTCACTGTCCCGGGCGGTGGTGATCACCAGTTGCTGGCTGACTCGCTCCCGGCGCTCCAGGGTGGTCTTTTCCTTGAGCTGCACGTTTTCCAGTTTGTTGTCGGCAAAATCCGCCTGCTCCGTGGTGGTCAGCTCCTGTTTGTCAGCCTGATCACCAGAACCCTCCTGATTACTCTGGGCAATGAAGTCCGCTTCTTCCGGCTCGCTGTCGCTGCGGTGCTG
>NZ_LWFX01001793.1:0-703 GCF_001635175.1 Alcanivorax sp. HI0083
AAGCCGTCAGCTATCTTTAGCTTGTTTTGCGTCTGAGGAGGTATTCAGGCGTGTATAGACATCCTGAAGAAGGTGGTCTCCAGCCAGATTGCGGAAATTATCGTCGTTCATTAGCCGGCTAAAAATTTCTTCGTTACCTTCCATTCGCTCGATGAAAAGCCCTTCCAGCATCTTGTTGAAGACGTAGGAAAAATTTTCCAGTGTATTGGCCTGAGCCGCTTCGCGCAGGGTATCGTTCTCCAGGGCTGATTCGGTGATCTGATCGAAAAAGAGCTGGTCGGCGGGGGTGAACTCAGTCCCGAATCGCTCGTTCAGTTTGCTGATCAGAGTGGAGAGCTCCACTTTGTCTTCCTTGGCACGGCCAGTGCCAACCTCGGTGGGGCCGTAAAGAGGTTCGGGTTCGCCAATACCAAGGTCAATGGCGCCTTCGCTGATTTTCTGCAAGCGGTAATATTTCAGTGAGACCTCATCCTCCAGCTCGAAAGGGCTTTCTTCGGCGCGGCGGGGCAGCTTGGACAGCAGGAAACGTGCATAGCTGTAGAGTTTTTCCAGGCTGCTGTCCTGGTAAGGGATGATCTGGGAAAGAAACGCGTAGAGATTGCGGTAGCTGGCGAGTTGTCCCTTGAACAGATCCTGCTCTTCTTCGCTGAGCGCTTTGTATCGCTCCACCGCCTGGTCCAGGATGGCATTGATCCTCTTGTGG
>NZ_LWFX01001794.1:0-400 GCF_001635175.1 Alcanivorax sp. HI0083
GAGGTTCGGGTTCGCCAATACCAAGGTCAATGGCGCCTTCGCTGATTTTCTGCAAGCGGTAATATTTCAGTGAGACCTCATCCTCCAGCTCGAAAGGGCTTTCTTCGGCGCGGCGGGGCAGCTTGGACAGCAGGAAACGTGCATAGCTGTAGAGTTTTTCCAGGCTGCTGTCCTGGTAAGGGATGATCTGGGAAAGAAACGCGTAGAGATTGCGGTAGCTGGCGAGTTGTCCCTTGAACAGATCCTGCTCTTCTTCGCTGAGCGCTTTGTATCGCTCCACCGCCTGGTCCAGGATGGCATTGATCCTCTTGTGGTCCGCCGCCGTGGGTTCGTTGCGGTTCTTGTACCAGACTTCCACAAAGGCATTGATGTCATCGTCAAAAAATACCTGCGCTTGCTG
>NZ_LWFX01001795.1:0-329 GCF_001635175.1 Alcanivorax sp. HI0083
CCACCCTGTTGGGCGTGCTGCAGCTTCCAGGTGCGTTGCTCCAGGGGAGCTGGAACGATCAGGGTTTGCCCTTTGTCAGGGATGCTGATGTGTGCATTGACTGTAGCAAGCGCTTCTATGGAAAGGGGTTGGAATACCGCTCTCAGTGCTTGCTCCATGCCGGATTCGGTTTGGGTTTCCTGTTGGGCGAGCATGGCGGGCAGCGCCTGGGCCAGCCATTCATCCAGCTCCTGGCGCTGGCGGAGAAACATTCTTCTCCACAGATACTGGCGTAGAGGAAAGTAAAGCCAGCCAATAAAGGCTACGGACAGGGTCAGGGTGAGCGGCCC